>JASFYN010000004.1:0-77686 GCA_030055615.1 Methanothermobacter sp.
TCCCTGCCACTAATAGACTCACTATAATCCTTAAGCCTCTTAGCAATCTCAACCTCAGGAGCCCCACCACCAGCAACAACCTTCTCATCCTCAACAGTCGCAGAAACCACACCAATAGCATCTTCAACAGCTCTCTCCACTTCTTCTGCAACTTGTCTTGTACTACCCCTTAGGATTATAGATAATGCCTTAGGATCCTTACAATCCTCCACGAAGGTTAAGAGCTCGTCAAAAATTTTCTTTTCATATACTACGCCAGCCTCTCCAAGATCTTCCTCTGTAAGATCCTCAATGTTAGTTACGAGTTTAGCGCCTGTGGCCCTTTCAAGACGTTTCATGTCTGATTTTTTAACTCTTTTGAGGGCGTAGATGCCTTCACGTGAAAGGTAATGGAGTGCAAGATCGTCGATGCCCTTCTGACAAAATAGAACATTGGCTCCAGAATCTATGATTTTTTGGACCATGTCTTTTATCATTTTTTCTTCTTGTTCGATGAAGGCTTGCATTTGTGATGGGTCTGTTAATCGTATCTTTGCATCTGTTTCAAGTCCTTTGACCTCTATTGGATACTTTAATAGTGCTATTTTAGCGTTTTCAACTCGTTTTGGCATTGCATGGTCTGCTCTTCCTTTGTCGATTGCTATTCCATTAACTATCATGGAATCATCAACTGATCCTCCAAGTATCCTTTGAATGTTTATGTTATCCTTGTCTATTTCACCATTGTCTTCAACTTGGAGTATTGCATCTACTACTAGTTCTGCTAATGTTTCTCTTGCTTTTTCAGCTCCTTTACCTGTCATTGCTGTCATCGCAACTTTTAGTAAGGTGTCACGATCTCTAGCATTTATCGCTATGGAATCTAGGACTTCTATGGCTTTTTTGGCTGCTTGCCTGTAACCTTCTACTATTATTGTTGGATGCACGCCCATTTCCAAGAGTTCCTCTGCCTTTTTGAGAAGTTCTCCAGTTATTATGACTGCTGTTGTTGTACCGTCTCCTACTTCGTCTTCCTGTGTTTTGGCAACTTCTACTAACATTTTAGCGGCTGGATGAGTTATATCCATCTCTTTTAGGATTGTAACACCGTCATTTGTTACTACGATATCCCCCAGGGAGTCTACGAGCATCTTATCCATTCCCTTAGGGCCTAGGGTTGTTCTAATGGTCTCTGCTAGTATCCTACCCGCTACTATGTTTATTCTCTGGGCTTCTTTTCCCACATATCTTGTAGTTCCCTTTGGTAGTATTATTATTGGTTGTGAACCAGTTAACTGTGCCATGTGATCACCTCAAAATATTTGCAATTATCCATGGGTTAGGAGTTCTATAAATATTTTACCCACATTTTTTGTGACATGATTTTTGGTACAAATGTTTGACAAAAATCAGGCTTTTTTCTTTTCATTTCCTCCATTATCTTATTTGTTATCTCCTTTTCAAGATCCTTTGTTTTTTTGGAAGCGACAGCAAAGGACCTATCATCTATATAAACCTTTAAAAGCTCCTCACCCATAGATAGTTCAAAAGTCACAGTCTTACCATTCCTCATATCATCTATTATATTCTTGAATATGGGTGGGGAAAGCTTTAGTAACTTTTTCCCGTGGGTTTTATAAGTCTTTCTTGATGTTTTAATTTCATTTATCCTTAATGGAGCGCATCCTTCTTCCCGGATGGTTTTCCGAGTAGCCCAGAATAAGCATGTTAAAAGTTTATCCTTTGGGGACAGATCCTCCCTCAGAACTATTTTCTCCATTTGATCATCCTAAATGGATTTTATCTTAGAGGCTGCTGATTTGGCCAGATTATAACATTTAAGTAAATCGTCTTCTGATGGCACATAATCCACTTCTATGGTTGCGAACACATCAAATCCTGCCTTTGAAAGTTCCTGTTTGAGGCTGTTAACTGCACCCCCACCCCAACCTTTAGAACCGAAAATAACTGCGAGTCTTCTGAAGCCTGTTCTGTCAAAGGCAAGTCCCCTTAGATAATATGTTAGATCCCCAAGGCTTGGGAATGGCCCGTTAAAAATTGTGGGACTCCCTATGAATACAGCTTTGCTTTCAAGTATATCTTTTACTATTTCACTTCTTTCGTCTTCATGGAGGAAGTACATGGAAACATCTACTTCTTCGCTCATAGCTCCTTCTGCGAGGGCGTGGGCCAATTTTTGGGTGGAGTAATGCATGGTATCATATATTATTGTTATTTTATCTTCGCATTTTCCCGTGGCCCAATTCTTGTATGCGTTTATGATCTTCTCTGGTTTGGTCCATATTTGTCCATGGGATGGTGCTATCATCTTTATCTTATCAAGGAGTCCGAGATCCTCTACCTCTTTGAATTTTCTTAAGACTAATGGAGACAGTGGTGTTATGAGGTTTGCATAAAATTTTTTCGCAGCATCCATTAAAATATAATCATTGATGTCCTTGTCAAAGCGTTTATTGTAGCATAAGTGTTGTCCGAAAGCGTCATTGGAGAATAGTATACCATCTTCGATTAGGAATGTGAACATGCTATCAGGCCAGTGGAGCATGGGAGTTTCAAGGAACATGAGGTTTTTACCGCCAAGATCTAGGCTGTCACCTGTCCTGACTATCTCCAGCTTGGAATCTTCTAGGGTTGGGTAGTGCCTTTTTAAACCTTCAGCTGCTTTTCCAGTGCAATATATAGGTATTTTATATTTTTTCCAGACCTCTAGTAATGAACCGCTATGGTCCCTCTCGATATGGTTTTGTATTATTACATCAACTTTGTCTTTTCCTTCTTTTTGGAGTGCATCATCTATTCTTGCCATCATCTGCGGGGCGGTTCCAGGGTATGTGTTATCTATAAGGGCTACCTTATCTTCTCCAGATACAAGATAAACATTATAGGTTGTACCCTTGAGAGTGTAACCATGGTAGCTCCTAATATCCCAGTCTAGGACTCCAACCCAGTAGACATTATCTGCAATTTTCACGGCATCGGCCTTCATGTTAATACACCAAATATTTCGATATCTTATGACTTATATTAGCTTGTGATGTTAATAAACCCTCGTGTGCTTGCACTTTATGAAGTTTTGTTAAGCCCTATGGAATGCACAAAAATTATGGGTTATTGCCTATGTATTTTATTGCTGATATCTGATTCAGGTTAGAAGATTTTTCAATTATGAATCCAATACTTGCATTTTGAGTTAACGAAATTGGCGATTCTATTCTAGGTTGGATGGCCTCTTTAGTGTACCTTTTCCCAGAGTAAATCTTTTTTTGAGGTCTCCTTAGGGGTTTTTATGAAGATTTATTGTAAGAAGACTATTTTATTGGGATAATAGGTGTTCTCAAGTGGAAGATTGTGTTTATAGGATACCAATCTGATTATGATTATTCATGTTTCCATGACTATATTCTTGAATTTAGAAGGAGTTGTTCTTGTAGTAACTATCTTTTTCATTTCATCATTTATTGCTTAATTTTTGGGAGAGTAAGCTATTATCAGCTTAAAATTGCCTTATTTTATTTTTCTATTTCATATTCGAATTCCCAGAATGGTCTTCCACTGATCTGGCCCTTTGAAAGGTGTTCCATTTCATGGGATGCTCCATAAGCTCCAGAACCTTCAAATTTGACAGGTTTTTTTATCCTTTTAAATTTTATTTTGAGGTTTAGGGGGTCTAAGCTCGCTTTTATAATATAATCGGCTCCTATAATTATCTGATATGGTCTTTTGACAAGTTTTCTTTCACCTTTGTCTCCACATTTTTCCAGTCTGTAAACTGTCCCTTCCTCCTTGAGTATTCTCGGATTTAAGAAGAGGTACACAATTTCAATAGTACAGCCGACCTTTTCCTTTTCATCATATTTTGTGATCTTCTCTTTCACTGCCATGAACTTATCAGAATTTCTCACAAAACTCCAATCCCCACCAAAACGTATGGAAAAAAGGAGAGGGATGAAAGCATCAGGTGGGATTCCCAGCTCCTTTATAATCCTTTTTTCTTTTAGAGTGAATTTTAGGAGTTTTTTGAGTTGCTGGTATTCCAAGTATATCATCCCATAAAAATTATGGGGTGAGTCGGGTGTAGAAGTCGTCGATGGCCGCGTCAACAACTTCTATTATGGCTTTGTCAAGATCCTCAGGGGATTCATCCACCACAATAGGTATATTATCAGAGTATACCACTTCTAAACCAGCATCTAGCGCATCTTTTGTGGCTACATCTACTGCGGCTGCTTTCAATTCTGTTAACATGATCTCAGCCTCATCTATATACTTTTCTATGTCCTTTTGGAGTAGTGGCCTGTTTGAAAGATGGGTTGTTGTCCCGACGATATTACATTTGTATTTGTCTTCGAGGTGTGCTATGAGCACGTCCATTATGGATTCTGGGGCTGTTGTTGCGAATAATACATTTTTATCCTTTATATCTTGGAGTGGTTTGGGCCTGAATATGGTTGGTATGACCTTTGTATCAGGGTTTATCTTATGTATAAATTCCTCTATATCTTTTACCTTCTTTTTTGTGGCCATGGGCTCTTCGCACATGGTTAAGATGATGAGATCTGCTAGTTTTATCCTGAATGGTCCGAAAAATTTTTTGATGTTTATCATGGGCTGGTTTGCACCTACTATGACGATGTGTCTGTCTGTTTTTACTGGGGGTATGGCGGCTCCGCTCCCTTCCATGATAACGAAATCCGCGTCTACTTCATTCGCGATTTCAGCGCCACGTTTTGCATTTGTTATGAACACATCACCTACCATGCCGCCACCGCATCTCCTGCATCCTATTGTTAGTATTCTGCTCATGAGAGCGTCTTCCCAGTGGTCTGAGGCGGCGTGCACTCCCTTGTATGCTTGTTCTATCAAGTATTCTGGTGTTATGCTTATCTTATCGCCACGGACTATCTCCGGTTCCTCGGGGCCCCCGCGGCCCATTGCAACAACACATGGGTTATAATCCTTTTCGTGGATTAAGCGGGCGGCGTATGCAGATACTGCTGTTTTACCTATCCTTTTACCTGTTCCAAGGATTTTAATTGATGGTTTTTCAAGGACATCATATTCTGTGAGTGGTTGGAATTCAAAGTCTGGACCTCTATAGATTGCACCTTCTTCTAGTACTATAGTTGCTATGTTAAACCTTTTGGAATAGTCGAGTACTGGCTCGTCACTTAGATCCATAACAGTATCTGCATCATACTTTCTTATGACTTTTCTTATGAGATTATAAGGGATTTTATGGGGGTCCTCCCCGAAGTAAACTGGTTTTTCCATGATCTTAGCGTATTCTTCTGGGGATGATGTTTTGAGTTTCTCTGTACCCCCTATGAATACGAGAGCCTTAACATCTATGTGTTCCATACAATCAAGGGTTTCAACCGCGGCTTTTGTAACTGGTAGATAATGTTCACCATCAACGAGACAGATAATCTTCTCCATAGCTTTCATTTTTTCAACACCTTCTACTTATTCTTAGGTTTAGATGTCAATTTATTAATATTAATAATTTAGCCCAAAACATACAAAAGGTGTTTTTTTGTGTGGGATTTTCTTATAAAAAAGTGGATACCACTATTCCTTTTGTTTGTGTGTAAATGTAAAGTTAAAAAATTTGGTATTATGGATTTTTATGTTCTTGTTGTAAAGATCCTGACCCCTTCTGTGGGATGCTTACTTTTTCTTGCACTGGAGAGATGCTCGGATGCTTATTTGGCTTCTATCTTAGCTTCCATCTTTGCAAGTTCCTTTTTTGATCTTTTAGCAAGCTCTGATAGGCCATTCACGATGTTTGGGGGTAATGTATCATTTCCTTGCTTTGCGAGTATTTCTGAGATGGCCGTTGAGAGTACAAAAATAGCATATTTGTGTTCCGCCTTTGTCCGGTGGATGTGGTGGGGGCTGATGTTAAGTGAAAAATACTTTTCACATTCTTTTTCTATGTCATAACCATTTTCGAGATATTTTAAAATGTATACTAGGAATTGATGTAGTTGTATCATTTCATCCTTATACATGGGTACCAGCCTCGACTCCCTCCATATAGAGTAGTAATCTGGATTATATAAACCTAATGTTAAGGAATCAAAAAATAACCAACTGGTACACTAAAAACCATACTATTAAGCCCCACTCCGAATTTTCTTTAATTTACCTTGATTTATATATAATGTTCTTCTTTTATATACCTTGTGTAGGGAATTTATCCAAAACCTCCCCCAATGGTTACCCATCATCGAAAAAACAAGGAAATTTTTAACATAATCCCCTAAAAACTGGGAAAACCAATTGCATCTGGAATCCGATAAAGAAACTTAATGCGGAAGGATCAAATTTTGTGGATAAATTGGTGAGAATGAACGCGTCTTGAGGGATTCATGAATCATGTCAAAAATTAAAAAATATGAGATGATAGCACCTATTGTAAAATAGTGGGTTAGCTTACTACGGCAATATATATATTTTTTTATTAGCTGTCCTGTAGGATCTTACAGTAATACTACAACATTTTTTTTTGAAGTGCTTTAAGTTCAATTTCATTACTTTCTTCCCAGCTTTTCAAAGCCTTAATATTTTTAATAGTTCGGATCCACCATATGCTTCTCAGAGGGTTTTCATGGGGGGGTTTCTCCATTGTAGGGGGGATTATTTTTTTTATCTATCTGCTTTCTTTAAATTACTTCTTCGAGCATCAATACAATCAGTAACATAATTCAGCTTCTCCCCCAACCGTCTCCGGAGAATAAATTCGAAGCTTATAGCTAATCAGCACCTTTCACTTACAACAAAACCTTAAAGTTAATGGAGCACCCTTTATCAAATTTATATCTCTTTTAAACTAAATCATCCCCCCGTGTACCCTTCATTCATCGGAGGAGAAGTTAACAGCAAAATTGAAGATTAAAATTTACACATTATACCTAGGAGTCTGAAATTAGCCAACATATAAAAAATTCTAGTTGGAATAATATTATTTTTAAACAATCTTACTACATGTTTAATGGTCCCCTTTTGTGAGGGGGTAATTATCATAGAAAAATTGTAAATCCGACCATCCACAACCCTATGGTATAAAATTAACATCTAATAAAAAGTAATGTTTGTGATAAATATGCAGATCACAGAATTCGAAGCTCACATGATAAAAGAACTTGTGAAGAGATCTTCACCAAATATCGATAATGTGATAGAACCCGTTAAGAAGATAATTGATGAAGTTAAAAGAGATGGTGACAAAGCTCTCAGGAAATTCACAAAGAAATTCGATGGTGCAGACATCAAAGATTTCAAAGTTACAAGGGAGGAAATAGAGGAAAGCTACAAACAAATAGATAAAAAAGTGAAAAATGCATTGGATATGGCAGCTGCAAACATCGAAAAATTCCACAGACTACAACTCCCAAGCCAATGGCTGAAGAAAATAAACAATGGTATAATCGGGGGTCAAATTATAAGAGCAATCGAGAGTGTAGGCTGTTACATACCTGGAGGTAAAGCAGTTTATCCTTCCACGGCCCTTATGACAATAATACCCGCCAAGATCGCTGGTGTCAAGAGGATAATCTGTTGCACCCCACCAACTGAAGATGGGACCGTCAATGAAGCTACAATCGTAGCAGCTGACATGGCCGGTGCAGATGAAATATACAAGGTTGGAGGTGTTCAAGCCATAGCTGCCATGGCCTATGGAACCGAAACCATAAAACCTGTTGATAAGATCGTCGGACCAGGGAACATATTCGTGGCGACAGCTAAGAAGTGGGTCTATGGGGATGTGGACATTGATTTTATCGCAGGCCCTTCGGAGGTTCTTATAATAGCTGATGAACACGCTAACCCGGAATATATAGCCGTGGAGATGATAGCCCAAGCCGAACATGACCCTGATGCGGCCTCGGTACTTGTAACAACCTCAAGGACTCTTGGAGAGAAAGTTTATAATATCATAGAGGATAAGATTAAATATGCTAAAAGGGGTGACATCATAAGAAAGTCCCTCGAGAATTATGGTAGGATAATCATTGTAGAGGATCTTGAGGAGGCTGTTTATTTCAGCAATGAATACGCCCCTGAGCACCTTATAATAATGACCAAAGACCCCAAAAGCCTATTAGATGGGATTGAAAATGCAGGGTCCATATTCCTCGGAGAACTAACACCAGTTTCTGCAGGAGACTATGGTTCAGGGACCAACCATGTGCTACCTACCAGTAGATGTGCAAGGATGTACTCGGGATTATCAACAGAATCTTTTCTAAAAAAACCTACAATACAAATATTATCAGAAGAAGGTCTTAGAACACTCAAAGATATTGTAATTCCACTTGCAGAATATGAAGGGCTCTATGCACATGCTGAATCCTTTAAAAAGAGGCTTATGAGGTGACAATCATGCTCGGTAAGACAAGGAGAACCCACTATTCAAATGAGATCACACCATCACTTGACGGATCCCAGACTATTCTCATGGGCTGGGTGCATGAAATAAGAGACCTTGGAGGGATCATATTCATACTTCTCAGGGACAGGACAGGTATAATACAAGTTACCGCCCCAAGCAAAAAAACATCAAAGGAATTATTCAAAAAGTTAAGAAAACTTAAAAAAGAATATGTCATAGAAGTACAGGGGACAGTCAAGGAATCCCCAAAGGCCCCAGGAGGTGTTGAAATAATACCCTCCAATGTGAAGGTCTTGGCTGAATCACAACAACCATTACCACTTGACCCTACAGGGAAGGTTAAAGCCGAAATTGACACAAGACTAGATTCAAGGTTCCTAGACCTTAGAAGGCCCGAAGTAAGTGCAATATTCAAAATAAAAAGTAGAATGTTGCATTCTGTGAGGGTTTTCCTCGAAGAGGAAGGTTTTATCGAGATAAACACTCCTAAGTTGGTTGCATCAGCAACAGAGGGCGGGACAGAACTTTTCCCTATAACATACTTTGAAAGGGAAGCTTTCCTAGGTCAAAGTCCACAACTTTATAAACAGATGATGATGGCAAGCGGACTTGACAGAGTCTATGAGATAGCACCAATATTCAGGGCAGAGGAACACGACACCCTCAGACACTTAAACGAGATCATATCCATTGACATAGAAGCGGCCTTCATGAACCATGAAGATGTCATGAAAATACTTGAAAAACTTGTTGTAAAGGTCATAAAAGACATTAGGGGACATTGCAAAGATGAACTCGAAATCTTAGGCAGAGAACTTGAAATACCAAAACTACCATTTGAAAGACTAGAGTATGATGAGGTTGTGGAGATAGTTAACTCCCAAGGAGTCCACCTCAGATATGGCGAGGACCTCTCAAGGGCTGCCGAAAAAGCTCTAGGCGAGATAATGGACGGATATTACTTTATAAAATCTTGGCCAACTAGCATAAAACCATTTTATGTGATGCCAAGGGAGGATGATCCAAGCAAGAGTTACGCCTTCGACCTCATGTACAAGGACCTCGAAATATCTTCTGGTGCTATGAGAGTCCATGAACACGACCTCCTAGTTGAAAAAATCAAGAAACAGGGATTAAATCCCAGATCATTTGAAAGTTACCTTTCAGCTTTCAAGTATGGCATGCCACCACATGCAGGTTGGGGTCTTGGGGCTGAAAGATTCACCATGGCACTGTTAGAGATTAAAAACATCAGGGAGACAGTATTATTCCCAAGAGATAGGAGAAGACTAACCCCCTAAAGTGATTTGGATGATGGGCGCGTCCACAAGAGAAGGTGAAGAAATCGCGGAAAAAAGTAGAAAAATCATAAAAAAGCTTATAAGAGATAAGATAGAAGGGTTATCCCCAGAGGAATCAACCATCATAGAGAGGATAGTTCATTCCACAGCCGACCCAGAATATGCTGATATTATTAAGATGAGCCAAGATTTCATAACTTCAACTATAGATGCCCTATGGAGCCTTGAGGATATATTAGTAGATGTTGAAATGGTGAAAGCAGGAATATCCTATAATGGGGAAGTTAAATGTTATATAAACCATCCAAGGGTTATAAGGATGGCGAAGGATGAAAATATGACCAGGGCAGCTGCTGCAATGGAATATGCAGCTTCGAAGGGCTTTAGTGGGGTTGTAGTGGTGGGTAATGCACCAACTGCGCTCCTAAAAGTCATAAAATTAACAAAAGCTGGTATGGATGTCAAGTCCGTAATAGGCGTGCCTGTTGGTTTCGTAGGTGCTGCTGAATCCAAAAAGCTCCTCACAAAAACAGGCATACCATACCTTATAACTTCTGGCCCGAAGGGTGGGACGCCAGTGGCAGTGGCAGCCACAAACGCCCTAATAAACCTTGCGAAAAAAAAGGAGGAATAACATGATATCTAATAGTCTGTTTAGGGAGGCTTTGGAGGTTTTACCTGGTGGTGTGAGTTCTCCGGTAAGAAGATTCGAGCCATACCCTTTTTTCGCCGAAAAGGGTGAAGGTTGCATGCTCTATGACGTGGATGGTAACCGTTACATAGATTATTGTTTAGCCTATGGCCCCCTTATTCTTGGACATGCTCCAGAGAAGATTACAAATAAGGTATGCGAACAAATAAAAAGAGGGAGTACTTATGGTACGCCAACCCGGGCCGAAGTAGAACTTGCAAAACTTGTCATAGATAGGGTACCATCCGTTGAAATGATAAGGTTTGTGAATTCGGGTACAGAGGCTACAATGGCTGCAATAAGACTTGCAAGGGCATTCACGGGAAAGGATAAAATAATCAAATTTGAAGGCGCATATCATGGTGCACATGATTATGTTTTGGTAAAACCAGGATCCGGTGCGACAGCAGCCCCTGATTCACCAGGCATACCCGCAGACACGACAAGAAACACTATATCAGTACCTTTCAATGATGAAGAAACAGTTGCAAGTATAATAGAAGATGATGATAATATTGCAGCAATACTAGTAGAGCCTGTTATGGCTAATATAGGCTGTATAGAACCGAAGGATGGCTACTTAAAATTTTTGAGAAAAATAACAAGTGAAAATGGTATACTCCTGATATTTGATGAGGTTATCACAGGTTTTAGGATAGCCCCTGGAGGTGCTCAAGAATATTATAATATAGTTGCGGATCTTGTAACCTATGGGAAGATCATAGGGGGAGGATTCCCCATGGGTGCACTAGCGGGTCCTAGAGAAATAATGGAACATATATCACCAGCAGGTGATGTTTATCAAGCCGGAACATTCAATGGGAATCCTGTATCAGTAACTGCGGGTATAGCAACCCTCAAGGAATTAACAGAGGATATTTACAGGGAGCTTACCAAAAAAGGGGAAATGATAAGAAAGGGCATAAAGGATATCCTAGAGGATAATAATCTAGAATTTCATTTAGCAGGGTTATCATCAATGTTCCAGGTCTATTTTACCGAGAGAGAGGTTAAAGATTATATTAGTGCCAAGACGGCTGACTTAGAAATGTTCAAAAAGTATTTCCATGGCCTTTTAAAGGGTGGGGTTTTCGTGCCACCATCACAATTTGAATGCTGTTTTATTTCAGCAGCCCACAGAAAGGAAGATCTTGATGTGACATTAGAGGTGATGGAGGAATCTATTAAAAAGGCCATCAAATAGACCCCTCATGGTGGATTAGTATGCTTGTCTCATAAGTTTTTCGAATCCTATGTATGTTAGGAATTCTACAAGGGCGGTTTGTGGGACTACGACGATATTACCTTGGGCATTTTGCTTAACCACCTCATCTATCAAATTTAAGTATTTGTCCCGGTTCCTTGTAGAGTCTATTATAGCTTTAATGAGGGATTTAACCGCCTCTCCTCTACTGTATCCAGTTTTCTGCTCTTCTCTTAAAAATTCTATTGAATTTCCTGAAACATAACCTTTCCCCTCTACGTATACTGGTCCTATCCTTGCCAGAATCGCGTCAACAGCTTCTGGGGTTACTATAACTACAATATCTGTCTTTTCGCCAGTATTATATTCTACTATTTCTTGGGCGAGTTTCGCCCCTTTTTCTGTGTCATTTTCCCAGAGAGCATCATGTAGATACCATTTTTTAACACCTATAGCTTGCAAGGATGGTGGTGTTGCTGTGGGATGAGCCATCTGCCCTGGGTAGATAGGTTTTATACTTGTTATGTTCCCATTATTCAAGGTTATGATGAATGCCATGTCAACTGCTCCTATGCCTGGTCTTGGCTCGGTTGGATCGACGCATAAAAGCAACACTTTCTTTTCTCCTACCATCACATTACGAGAATTTTTAATATACATAAAGGAGAAAAAGATAATAATTGCAACAACCACTATGAATATTATGATGATTTTTCTTCTCATAGGTATTCTGTTAATCTATTCCATTATATAAAATTACTTTGTATTCTAAGAGAGGATTGTCTTCCTAATGTGATTATGGTAAAAACATGAAAAAGATCAGATGAGAGAGTATGTAGCCCAACTTTATATAGGAAGGGATAAGGGCGTCTTCCCCGCCAAGATTAAAATGATCAAGAGAATAATGATTATAAAGAATGATATGAGGATATAATTAGTGTTTTTGTGGGTTTTAATTTCTTTTCTTTTATTTTGAATGGTGGAGATGAAATCTTGGGCATCATCAAGATCATCTTTGAGCAGGCTTTC
Source organism: Methanothermobacter sp. (assembly GCA_030055615.1). Classification (NCBI taxonomy): domain Archaea; kingdom Methanobacteriati; phylum Methanobacteriota; class Methanobacteria; order Methanobacteriales; family Methanobacteriaceae; genus Methanothermobacter; species Methanothermobacter sp. The sequence continues at coordinate 12,621 of JASFYN010000004.1, forward strand.
AACTGTTTTCCTGTTATCAGTAATTCCAGTGCCGATTATTTCATAGGATTCTTTTATAATTTCACCATCTTTGATAATTCCAACTTTCTCAGAAGTTATTCCTTTGCTGGTCTTGTTAATTTCGTTAGGTTTTTCTCCGTAGGCCTCTTCTAGAGATTCATAATATTGGAGCGAACCCCCACATTCACATGAGACAAAATCAGAAGGGCTTTCACCTTCCTCCAACTTGTAATAACCTCCACATTCACTGCAGATAAGATAACCTTTGGATTGGGATTTTCCAGCCTTCAACTGTAAACCCCCCCAGTAAACGCCCCCCAAATTGAGGTATTAATCATTGGGATCCTACCTATAATTTTAATAAAATGAGCACTTAAAATTATCTTATATTATTGTTCATAAATAAATTTTTTGTATACACAGTTGAGAATCCTATTATAATTCGAGATGACTTGGGTAAAATTTTATTGAGGGATCCTAAATATGGTGGTTATAGTAGTGGGAGTTGGTGAAAACAAAAATGTTGAGACAGCAGCAAATAATATAGATTTTGAAGTTCTTTTATCTTATTCAGAAGATGAATTTATCAGGATGATCCATGAAGGTGTTGGGGATGCATATGTAAGGGGTTCATTAAATTCAGCGCCTATCGTACGGGAATTAAAAAAAATTGGGGATCCTAAGAGGGCATCATTTATAGAATTAGATGATCACAGTTTTTTCCTCGCTCCTGTTGGTATAGATGAAGGATTCACAATAGAGGATAAGATAAAGATAATAGATTATTGTTCCAATTTCATGGAAAAAATAGGTTTCAAGGCTAGTATAGCTGTTATTTCAGGTGGCAGGCCCCATGATATTGGGAGAGCACCGGAAATCGACAAATCAATCAAAGAAGCCGAGAAGTTAACATCAATGATAAAAGATAAATATGATATAAAACATTATTATATTCTGATAGAGGATGCTATAAAAGATGGACGTAATCTGATTCTAGCCCCAGATGGTATAACAGGTAACCTTATATTCCGAAGCCTTGTATTAATCGGATCAGCTAAAAGTCATGGGGCTATAACCCTTGGGATAGATCCTATTTTTATAGACACTTCTAGGGCCCAGACCGTCGAGGGCTATAAAAGAGCGTTAAAATTCGCATATAAACTTGCTAATATGAGGGAGGATGTGGATGAAACTCCTAAAGCCAATCTATAAACTCTACGAATGGTACATTTTGAGAAATTTGAAAAAGGAGAAAATGCCAAGGCACGTAGCTATAATAATGGATGGTAACAGGCGTTATTCACGATTACAAGGAAGTAGAGATCCTATACAAGGCCATAAACGGGGTATTAAAACCCTTGAAAAGGTACTAGATTGGTGTATAGACCTTGGAATAGAGATCGTAACAGTGTACGCCTTCTCCACTGAAAACTTCAAACGTCCCAAAAAGGAAGTGGAGGGTCTTATGAAATTATTCGAGGAAAACTTTAAAAAAGTTGCCGAAAACGAGAAGATCCATAAAAATCGTGTGAGGATCAAAGCCGTGGGCAATCTCGACCTTTTACCCGAAAATGTGAAGGAGGCTATTAGAATAGCTGAAAAAGCCACCGAAAAATACGATGATAGAATTCTTAACATTGCCATAGGCTATGATGGACGGCTGGAAATAGTTGAAGCCACAAGAAAGATAGCCCAGATGGTTAAAGAAGGTAAAATCGACCCAGAGGACATCGATGAGGACACTATAAATGATAACCTTTATACTGCAGGGTTAGAGGATCCCCACCTTATCATAAGGACTAGTGGCGAGGAAAGATTAAGCGGATTCTTACTCTGGCAATCATCCTATTCCGAATTATACTTCTGTGACAGTCTTTGGCCAGAATTCAGGAAAGTGGACTTTTTAAGGGCTCTGAGATCATATCAGGAACGTGAGAGGAGATTCGGCGCCTAGTATGGGGGTTTGGTAGGATAATAGACGTCCATTGCCACATAGACTTCAAAGACTTTAACAAGGACAGGGAAGAGGTTATAAAAAGGGCTAAGAAGAAGTTAACAAGCATAATAGATTGTGGAGTCGGTCTTGGGGGTGTGAGAAGGTCTATCAAGTTATCGGAAGAATATAAACATTTTATATATCCCACTCTGGGTTTACATCCAGTAGACGCTGCTAAGATGGAAGATAAGATCATAAAAACCATTATAGAAGAAATAGAGGATAATATAGAGAAGGCCGTAGGTGTTGGTGAGAGTGGACTGGACTTCCACCATACAAGGGACCTGGAGGGTCGCAGGAGGCAGGAGAAAATCTTCAGATTATTCATAGAACTTGCAATTGAATATGAGCTCCCCCTCATAATCCATGCAAGGGACAGTGAAAGAAAAGCCTTCAAAATCATAAAGGAACACCCAATAGAAAATGTAATATTCCACTGTTATAGTGGCAGCCTAGACACGGCGAAAAACATAATAGAAGAGGGATATTATCTCTCATTCTCTACTATGGTATGTTTCATAGACCATCACCAGAAACTAATCAAGGACTTGCCACTTCAGAGTATCCTAACAGAGACTGACAGCCCATACTTGTCCCCATTCAAAGGTAAGAGAAACGAACCCTCATTTATAGAGGAAGCTGTGAAGAAAATAGCCCAAATAAAAAATACAAACATCAAAAAAGTTGATAATATAACAGAAAATAATGCAAAAAGAATATTCAAGATATGAATCATTCTAAGATCTCTTTAGCCGCTATTAAAGCATTTATAGCTGCTGGAAAACCCGCATATACCGACATTTGTATTATAGTCTCGATTATCTCCTCCCTCGTGCAACCCGCATTAACAGCGCCACGAATATGACCCTTAAGCTGTGAAGTGGCACAACCAAGTGTTGTTAAAGCGGCTATGGTTATAAGTTCCCTAGTTTTAAGATCAAGGCCTCCGCGAGAATAAATCTCACCATAGGGGAACTCGGCAACTATACGCGCAAAATCAGGTGCTATATCCTCTAATTCCTTCTTAAGTTCCTCATATGAGTCCTTATGGATCTTATCCAATATCCTCAATCCCCTCTCATACCTTTCCATAATTTTATACCCCCCATAAGGTTATATCATCTAATGATTAAAATAATGATGGGGTGTGTACAATAAAATTGAAACCTTATGTTATATTAAATGCTGCCATGACCCTCGACGGTAAAATAGCAACACACACTGGAAGCTCGGAAATATCAGGAAAAAAAGACCTGATAAGGGTCCATAGACTACGCAGAGAATGTGACGCTATAATGGTAGGGATAAACACCGTACTCATAGACAACCCCCGCCTAACAATACACAAAATAAAAGCAGACAAATCAGAAAACCCAACAAGGATAGTCGTCGACAGTCGGGCAAGAACACCACCAAATTCCAGAATACTCAACAAAGAAGCCCCAACAATAATAGCGGTTTCAAAAAGCGCCCCCAAAGAGAGAATCAAGAAACTGTCAAGTAAGGCCAAGATAATCGCAGCCGGTGACAAAAAAGTCAACCTAAAAACCTTAATGGCCGAACTAAAAAAGATGGGCATAAAAAAATTAATGTTAGAAGGAGGTTCAACCCTGAACTTCTCCATGCTCAAAGAAGGCCTCGTAGATGAAGTGAGAGTTTGCATAGCGCCCATGATAGTAGGGGGGGCACAAGCAAAAACACTAGTAGACGGCCGAGGGATACCCTATATGAAGGATGCTATAAAACTAGAACTTAGAAAATATTACACTCTTGGAAAGGATCTAATCCTAGAATACAAGGTTATATCCTAGGGGGGGTATCAAGTTGCTCGAAGAAATCTACAAAAGAATAATCAAATTAAGAGAAAATGGATGCCATGATGGTCCTAGTAGCATTTGTCGTGTGGATGAATTCTATTTCAACCAGCTGATGGCACGCTTACAAAAAGAGATAGAAATCGTGAAAAAGTATAAACCTCCAACAAGACCCGCCTTGGACCCCCTTGTATCAACTGAACTTGGAATTTACCGTGGCGACGATTACCAGATAGGCCGCTTATTAGGTTATCCACGTTGTTGTATAGAGAGTTTTTCAGAGGCTACGCGTTTCGCCATTGATGAAGGTCACTTAGCTGAACTGGATGAGTTGGACGCGCCAAAGGATGCCTGCGCCATAATACTACCATCTGGTTTTATACCATGTAGTCTAAAATGTCCAATGGCATGGAAAAATAAGCTGATAGCCTATGTAAACCCTAGCGAATATCAGATGATATTAGAACTCGAAGATGAACTTAAAAGAGAACTACCCCACTTTCACCTTGGATACAACGAATATTACGAGAAAATCCCCCTAAAAAGTGAATAGGAGACTATTATAGCGATTCACCCCCACTTTCTCCATATATAGACTATGAGTAACACTAATCCAATGATAACCCCATAATCAAGGAGATGGAATAAGGATCTTATGACTGACCAGTGGGGGCCCAAACGATATCCAATATACACCAAGGCAAAACACCAAGGTAATGAGCCTATAAAAGTATAAACTGTAAACCTTTTTAAGTCCATTTCAGCTATCCCTGCTGGTAATGAAATGAATGTACGTATAACAGGGAGAACCCTTGAGATGAGAATTGCTTCATGGCCATAATTTGCGAACCATTCTTCTGCCATTTCAAGTTTTTTCTCTGTGATGAGGATATATTTACCATACTTTTCAAGGAATGGCCGGCCACCATAAAAGCCTATGAGGTATGCTATCCATGAACCTATAAGGTTCCCTAGTGCTCCTATAATTGTGATTCCAAGGATGCTCATAGTACCCTTCCATGCTATGTATCCACTAAATGGCATTATAGCCTCACTGGGTAGTGGAACACATGCACTCTCAAAGACCATGCATATAAAAACGCCAAAATATCCTGTTTTCTGGATGAAACCAATAACAACATTACTTAAATACTCCACAATACCATACATTAATCCCTATTTCTTTAAAATTTAATTTATATAGTTTTTCAAATAGCAAAAATAAAGTTAGAACTTGGCCAAGACAAAAAAATAATATAATTTACTCTCCCCCTTTCATGGAACAACATTTTCCGAAGACATCTTCTAATTAATAAATTTTATCTCAAGATGAGGGGGTGAAAATTTTTTTGACAACTTTTCGAAAAAAAGAGGATGATCCGTGTAGTGTTCAAATTCTTGTTTTCAAGACTTCAGATAAGCTCAGGGGGAATTTTCCTATTCCTCCTTTAATGTTGATTGGTTTGACTATTCTGTTTCACTTTTTAGTTGTGGTTGAGTTGAAAATGAGTCTCCAGTGAGTATAATTTCCGCTGTTCTACTTCCGAAGCAGAAGCCAGTGAAGGCAACTAAAAAGCCCTGTGAGCATGCTTAGGATGTCTGATAATAATCTGTGAACCATTTGGTGAGGCGCATTTAAAATATATGGAATGTGGATATGCCCAAAATTAATATTACGGTGGGTGATATCAAGCCTCTCGCAAGACTTGGCACGCCTGCTGGCGCTTTTCCACTTTCAGCGAAATTATAATTCATCTAAGGTTAATTCATCATGTGATGCTTTCTCTATTAGGTTTTCGATTAAAAGTCTTCTTATTTTGGTGAATGATATGCCAAGATTATGTCGAGGATTTCTAAGTATGTGCGAATAACAATTGTTAACACATAAATAGTATGTCAAATTTAACGCTCAATTATAATAATCCCGCCAATGACGACAATTAAAACTGGTAACAGCCACAAAATCCAAAGAACCACTTTTTTTACTAATGTTCATATAAACATCCCACTTTTTTGAATTTTACTTTTTCACATAATCAGCTAGCATATATGCCGGCTTGTATTCGCATTCTCTTTTTCCAATTTTATATCACCTAGCTTAATTATACACTCATTTTTATTGTATAAAGGGACGATTTTTCAAGATGGGCTTTTCATCTGCATATTCTATGACAAAATTCTTATATGATCGAATCTTGGAAGAAAATTCCCCAATATTCCACTGGGGTCATTTCACCAATTTGGGAAAGTATTCTGGCAAACTCATACTTTTTTTACCAGATTAGGGGACAGTAGACGGTAACGGGTTGTCTTTTTTGTAATTCTTTGTACCCTTGATAACTTTTTTTTTGTAATGTGTTTTCTAATTTTTCTGCGGATAACTATTGCAAGAATATGAAACTGGTAATGAGTTCCCACCATAAATCCAAAATAATGGGGCTACTAAAAAAAATAGTATACCAACAATATACCCTTAGATATCTTACAATTTTGTAGAAGGCTGTAGTAGCCACTTCCCGATTTTCCTAAGTTGTGCACTTAAAGTAAGGATTGGAATACATCCATATAGAAAAGGGAAAACCAGTAAGGAAGAATGATTACCCCCCCAAAAAAATTGTAACCCATAAAGGCATAATTGTACACGCATATCTCGCATCAATTTCTACAATCAAAAAAATATAGTGGCAACTAAAGGGCTGTGAATACTTTCTCAAAAAGTTTTACTCCTTCGAAAAAGTATTTGCCCCCCTCGTTGAATAACTTTGGATTTACTTTTAGGGTTACATAAAATAATAATCATCCGTTTAAGAAATTCAAGATTTAGGAGCAGTGAAGGTTCCAATAAAATCCATAACGATACCTTTTATTGCCTTGAAGATTGAGCCTAGCTTTAACCTTCTTTTCCAAAAGATACCACCCCACATCAGATCATTTATTTTAAGAATTCTCTATTCCAAATTTTTTTATTCCATTTCCAGGGGATCTATTCACACCCGAAATTAATGAGGAAGATGGGCGTTTAATGATAATGCCAAGTTCCATCACTTTAAATAATAATCATGAATGATTAAAATTTATGAGAATTTTTTGAATGAAGAAGGATTGAAACCGAATTTTATCAGTGTCTGTTTGTCTTCTTCTGTGAATTTACTTTCTGAGGTTGGTGGTACTGGTTTTCCACTTTTTGCTAATATGATCCCTCCTTTTTTTTGAGCTCCCATAAATTTGCCAGCGTCACCATTTATTATGATGGTGCCTGATCTCATGTCAATAGCTGTGAAATCATCAGCATCCCCATCTACTATCACGGTACCCCCACTTAGTAAAGCTCCAGTGTTCCTACCGACATTTCCATTGACTCTTACAACACCTTTTTTCATTAGTATGCCAGTGGAAAGATCCGCCTCGCCTTCATGTATTATATGGGCTTCCACGTCCAAACGCGCACCTATAGTGTCCCTTACACGTCCATCATTTATCGTGAGCCTATTACCAGTCAATGTTGCCCCTATAAGCTTTTCTCCTTGGAGGCCGTTTGTGACTATGTCTGTTATTGACTTGAATTTCTTATAGCCTTTTATGTCAGATTCTACCTCGACTAGGTTGCCAATTGGCTCTTTTATCTTGCCTTTAACATATATGCTTCCTCTTAGCATGCTTATACCCATTCGGGTGTCAACGTCACCATCTACGATAACATTGCCTACGTCTATTGCTTTTCCTGTTCCTCCGAAGAACTTTAGGTCGACTCCCATGCTTGAGCATAGTCTGTGGCCTGCGTCCCCTATTATTTTTAGCGTGCCTTTATTTTTCAAGTGTTCTACAATGTCTTTGTATGTGTGATCTGTTCCTGGTATTTGGTCCTCTGGTTCGAGTTCTTCGCCTTTTTGTTGCCAATAGAAATTGTAGGTGAAATCTGCTATACAATCTACGGGGCCTTCTGGTTCTATTTCGAGGATATTTTCCTTGTCACTTTTCCTTTTTAGGAGGTTGAACAACTTGCCCCACCTTTTATCTTTTATTATATTCTATATAGGTATGATGATAATTAAATTTTAGAGTATTAAATGGAGATCAAGATGGGAAAGGGTGAGGTTATCAGGTTCTTGTCTAGGATTGGTGTTGACACGAGATTTGTGAGTGTCATGGAAGATTCTATCATTATAAATAATCTTAGGTTTTCAAGGTTTTCCAGGAAACGAGAGGAACTTTTTAAAAAACATTATCCTAGTATGAAGGTTGTGAGGTCTAAGATCTTCCAGATGATCTGTTCAAGGGTTTCGCGCGTACTTTCAAGTGAATTGAAGCCCCATCAGAGGATACTCATCAAGGAGGGTGATGATCCTCTTTCATACACTTTATATGCTGTATTGGAGCCCTACACTAGGAAATATGGAGTCAAATTGGTGAGTAGAGGAGGGTTTGATGTTATCGCATGCCCATTAACACTTGATCATATAATCGCTGATGCGATAGAGAAAATGATAAATGGTAAGTTGATCGCTGGTCCCCCATGGGAGGATGGTAGGGGTAGGTTATTGTATCCTTTGTCTAAGGTGCCTGTAGCTTGGATTGAAAGATGGTTGGGGGTCGGGCCGATAAAAGTGACAAGGGATGCTGTTGTCCGAGAGTTTATTGGATTCTTTGAGGAGGTTTTTCCACAGTTTAGGGAGAATATGTTGAAATCTTTAAATTATATTAGGGATAGGGGGTTTATTTGAATTGTAGGAGTGTTGTCTGTTTTTCCCGGCGTGGAGGATCCCCTTTTTCTATCTTCTTGGGTTTTGTTTTTCTGCTTTTGCGCTGTTTTCTCTTCCCTTTTAGGATCTTGTATTCTTCATCTGTTAATTCTAAGTACTTTTTAATCTCTTGGGCGGTTTTTTCATCTTCTAGGATTATCTTGAGGTAGGGGAGTGTTGTGATAGCAACCTTTTTTGATATGTGGAGCTTTCTTGAAATCTTTTCTGCCAGGTTTTCTATTATTTGGCGTTTGGTTCTTGTCCTTCCGAGAAATCGGAATGATCCGGGGCCTGCATATCTTGTAAATTTTCTATAGGTTTTATCTTTTGATAAGGCTACTCCCACTCCTATATGTTCTGATGCGTAGCGCCAGTATATGTAATCTCTTGTCTGTGTTGCTCTTCCGAAGAATATGTCAGCGCGAGATAAGTGATTATAGGCTTTTTTTATTTCGTGGGGTTTTTCGTATTCTCTTGGGATGTTTTCTGCTGTGAATTCAAGTAATAGTTGGGGGTCTTCGTCGATTTGCATGGCCTCTTTTATATGCCTAATGTTTTTACTCTTTAAGATGGCTCTTATGGCATCGAATAGGCCCGGGAAAACATCTTTTTCACCAGCTTCTAGGAGTTCTGTTCCGATCTTTTTTTCCCCTTTTGCCATGGCTTCTAAGTCGTTTATTGCGGATCTTAGATCCCCATGTGATCTTTTTGCAAGTTCTCTTAGGATTTTAGGGTCTGCTTCGATGTTCTCTTTTTCGCAGATCCTTTTGAGATATGCTGCTATTGAGTTTGGGTGTGCCTTCCTAATGTTGATGATTTTACAAGCTGGTTTTATTGTTTGGAGTTTTTTACTGTAGGGATCATTGGCTGTTAAGACGATGGGATGTTTTGATTCTTTTATTATCTTGTTTATTGCACGGACTCCTCCACGGTCTTCGTTTCCATGGATGCCATCAACTTCATCTAGTATGATGAGTTTAAAGTTATCATTGAATAGTGATTTAGCAGTTGATGCTTCTCCTATAATGTTTATTAGGGTATCATAGGATCTTTTGTCACTGGCGTTAAGCTCTAATGTATCTGAGAAGTGGGATCCTATGATGTGGGCTAGTGTTGTCTTCCCTGTCCCTGGGGGTCCTACTAGTAAGAGTGGAGGTTGCGGTTTGCCATCTTTCCATTCTTTGATCCATTCTTTTATTTCTTCGATGGCTTTTTTGTTTCCAACCATTTCATTGAATGTTTTGGGGCGGTATTTTTCAGTCCATGCCATTCCTATTCTTCTCCAGATTATTCTCTTAGGAATGTTGTGAGGAGTGCTTCTAATTGTATTCTGGGATTTGCACCTTCTCTTATCCTGAAATCGTATTCTCCTATGGAATCGACGAATTTTATGTAGTTTTCGGCTTCTATGGATCCTTCCATGGCTAATCTTGAAACTTCTTGGTATATTTGGTCTACCATGTCTTCTCCGCTCACACCTTGTAATACCATTATTTCCCTTAGAATTTTTCTGGCGTCCATGAAATCTCCCTTTAGGGCTGTTTTTATCATTCTACGAACGTCTTTTGGCCTGGCCCTTGAGACGACTTCGTATATTGTGTCTTCGGTTATTTTTTCTTGTAGTGATGCTGCTGCTTGTAGTATGTTTATGGCTTTTCTAAGGTCGCCTTCTGAGAGGTATGCTATGACGTCGAGGGCTGTTGGTTCGTATTCTAGTTTTTCTTTTTTTGCAATGTATTCTAGTCTATCTTTTATCTGGTGGCCTTTAAGTGGTAGGAAGCGGAATATGGCGCATCTTGATTGTAGTGGTTCTATTATCCTTGATGAATAATTACAGGAGAGTATGAATGCTGCTGTTTTCGTGTACATTTCCATTTCTCTTCTCAGGGCGTGTTGAGCGTCTCTTGTCATGTTATCTACTTCGTCGAGGAATATTATCCTGAATGGTGCTCCTATTGGTTTTAGGCGGCAGAAATTTTTAATGTTTGTCCTTACTGTGTCTATTCCTCTTGCATCAGAGGCGTTGAGTTCTAGGAAATTTTGTCTCCAATTTTTTCCTAGTATTTCCTTGGCGAGTGCTAATGCCGCTGTTGTTTTACCGACTCCTGCAGGTCCTGTGAACATGAGATTGGGCATGCTCTTCTGTTCAACATAACGTTTAAGCCGTGATATTATGTGTTCTTGTCCCACTATCTCTTCTAGTGTTCTTGGCCTGTATTTTTCAACCCATGGTCCTTCCAATTTTGATCACCCTATGGTTTTTAGTATTGCTTTTTCCATTATACTTGTGGGGGCTTCTTTCCCTGTCCATATTTTGAATGATTCTGCCCCTTGGTATACTAGCATTTTTATTCCTGATATTGTTTTGGCCCCTGCTTTTTCTGCTTCTTTTAATAATCTGGTCTTGGGCGGATTATAGACTAAATCTTTCACTATTAGGTTTTTGTGAAGTATGTCCGCGGTTGCGAGGGGCTTTGCATCGATATTAGGGTACATTCCAACTGGTGTGGTGTTGATGAGTATATCGGCGTCTTTGATTTTCTCTTTTAAGTGTTCTAGGCCGCCGGCGAATATTTTGATTCCTAGCTTTTCTTTCATGTCTTTTGCTATTCTTTTGGCGTTTTCAGGCGTTCTGTTGAGAATGTGTAGGCTCCCTATGTCGTAGGAGACTAGTTGGAATGCAATGGCCCTTGAGGCGCCACCAGCACCTAATATTATGATATTTTTGTCTTTGAGATTTGTCACCTCTTGAAGAGCTCTTACACAACCTGTACCATCTGTGTTGAAACCCCATACTTTCCCTTTTTCTAATTTTAGGGTGTTAACTGCCCCTATAAGTTTTGCTGTTTCATCTATTTTATCAATATATTTTAGTATGTGTACTTTGTGTGGGATTGTAACATTAAGGCCCTTTATGTTAAAGGTTTTCATGGCTTCTATCGCTTTTTTTGCCATTCCCTTTTTCACGTGGAAGGCTACATATACATAGTCTAGGTTTAGGTGATTGAATGCAGCGTTATGCATGATGGGTGATAGGCTGTGTTCTACCGGATCCCCTATCACTCCAATGATCTTGGTTTTTCCTGTTATCATTTCAGGAGCCTCCTCTTTTCTTAATTCCTTTGTGGGTAGATCCCAAGTATATTTATTTGTTGATGATGATAATATATTCTATCACGATCATTAGAGGGGATAAATGTGCTCGCAAAACAAAGATTTGTACTTGATACAACTGCATTTACTGATAATCAGTTGAGGGATATGATGGGCGCTGGGGATCTCCATGAAGCGGTTGATAAGCTCCTTGATCTTATAGCAAGATCTCGTATAAGATTAAATATAAGCTGTCATATGCCCCCAGTAACTTATAAGGAGTTCACTGATTATATGAATAGGTATGGTTGCCCGGCTGATATACTTGTGAAGGCAGAAACATGGATAGTGAAGAAGACACCAAACCGTTATGACACTCAGATACCATCTCAGGTGTTCTTTGAGTATGTTAGGGATATAAGGGAGAGGATGAACAAGGGTATGAGGATTTCAGAGGCTGCCATATGGGAAGCTGCAGTGGAAGCTATGGTGATGGCCTCAAAGGGTGTTAAAAAGAGTAAGATAGAAATGGAAGTGATAGGGGGGGCTATAAAAGATTTCAGGAAAAAATATAGGGGCGCCCTCCGTAAGGGGACTCTTGACAGCGCCCCAGATCTTGATGTTTTATTGTTGGCTAAGGAACTGGGTGCTGGTGTTGTCGCGGCGGATGAGGGTATCCAAGTATGGGCTGAAAGATTAGGTTTAAGATTCCTTGATGCATTATCATTCCCTAAAATGTTGGAGGAATATCTTAAATATTATGAATAATCCAACTTGATTGGGAGGAAAATAGATGGAGATAACAAGGCCGCGTGGTACAAGAGATTTCCTCTTCGAAGAGATGAAAATGAGAAAAGAAGTGGAAAGAACCTTGAAACGAGTCTTTGAAACTTATGGTTATCATGAGATAAAAACTCCGATCTTCGAAGATTTGAAACTTTTCACTCTAAAATCTGGGGAAGAGATAGTGAAACAGATTTACCATTTCAAGGATAAAGCGAACAGGGATTTGGCTTTGAGGCCAGAGCTCACAGCACCAGTTGCTAGATTATATTTGAATGAGATGAGAAAACATCCGAAGCCTATAAAAATGTACTATTATGGGAGTTGTTTCAGGTATGAGAGGCCACAGGCTGGTAGGTTCAGACAATTCTGGCAGTTTGGATGCGAACTTGTGGGTGCGGAATCCCCACAAGGGGAAGCAGAGGTGATAGCATTAGCAGTGCATTGTCTGCGAGAGCTTGGCCTCAAAGAATACAAGTTACATATAGGACACCTTGGGATACTCAGAGGCATATTAGAAGATGCTGGGATAAAGGGGGAATTGCAGGATAGGATAATGGGTCTAATTGATAAAGGGGATGTGCAGGAACTTAAACTTCACCTGGAAAATGTAGAAGCAGATGAAAGCATGAAAAATTTGTTATTATCTATTATAGGCATGGAAGGTGGCCTAGGATTGCTTGAAAATGTTAAGAAGATGGTTGAAGGTTGTGAACCCGCCCTGGAGTCTATAGATAATCTCAGAGAGCTTATAAGACTCTTAGATGATTTTAAAGTTGAAGAGTATGTCCTTGATTTGGGGATTGCGAGGGGATTAGACTATTACACTGGCATAGTATTTGAGATTTATGTACCATCTTTGGGAGCCCAGAAACAGATTTGTGGAGGAGGCACATATAACCTCATAGAATTGTTCAGTGGTGAAAAAATCCAATCAACAGGATTCGCCTTCGGATTTGACAGACTAGTAGCCGCTCTCAAAAAACAAAAAGATGAGCCTTTCCAATTCGCAAAGGTTTTCGTGGCGCCTGTTTCGGATTCAACTCGTCCAACGGCTTACAGGATAGTCCAGGAGCTCCGAGAGGAGGGCGTGCCTTCAGATGTTGATCTTTCAGGTCGTAAACTGAGGAAAATATTATCATATGCAGATCATCTCAACGTGGAAAAGGTAATCCTCGTAGGTGAAAGAGACCTCAAAGATGGTAAAGTCACTATAAAAGACATGAAAACAGGCTCCCAAGAGCTTGTAGAAATTGACAAAATAACAGAATATCTAAAGGAGGAATAATGATTTTAAATTTCAGGCACGAGATAGGCGGAGAGAAGCTTATAATAGCAATAGCACAGGATAAAAATACTAAAGAGATCCTAATGGTAGCCTATATGAACAAAGAAGCCTTAGAACGTACGATAGAGACTGGTATGGCCCATTACTGGAGCACTTCAAGAAAAAAAGTCTGGTTGAAAGGTGAAAGTTCAGGTCACATCCAGAAAGTAAATGAAATACTCGTGGATTGTGACATGGACGCTATAATACTCAAGGTAGAACAAAAGGGTGGAGCATGCCATACCGGATACTACTCTTGCTTTTATAGGAAGTTAATCCCCCCAGAGAGGCTGGAGAATATAGGCCAGAAGGTTTTCAATCCTGAAGAAGTCTATAGGGGATGATATGGTATGAGAATAGTCCCAGATACAAGCGTTATCGTGGATGGTAGAATCACAGACATAGTACAGGAAGAGGAATTCAAGGGGAGTGAAGTTATAATACCAGAGGCGGTAGTTTCAGAACTAGAATATCAAGCTAACAGGGGGCGCGAAACTGGATTTAACGGTTTGGAAGAGCTTAAAAACTTGCAAGAGTTGAGTAAGGAGGATATAATCTCCCTGAGTTTCGTTGGTAGAAGACCCACACTAGATGAGATAGCCCTCGCAAAGGGTGGTGAAATAGATGCCATGATAAGGGGCACAGCCAGGGAACACGATGCCCTACTAGTTACAAGTGACAAGGTACAGGCAGAAGTTGCAAGAGCACAAGGACTAGAAGTAGTATACATACAACCAGAAGTCCTAGAATATGATAAACTCGAAATAAGCAAATACTTCGACAAGGACACAATGTCAGTCCACCTAAAAGAGAACGTTGTCCCCATGGCAAAAAAGGGAAAACCAGGAAAAATAAAACTTGTCAAGATAGGGTCCAAGCCACTTAAACGTTCAGAAATCAATAGGATGGCCCGTGAAATAGTTGAAAGGGCTAAAAGCGACTTGAAAAGTTTCATTGAAATAGAAATGGAAGGTGCCACAGTCGTACAATTCCGCGAATATAGGATATCTATTGCAAGACCCCCATTTTCAGAGGCCATGGAGATAACAGCTGTAAGACCAGTTGCAAAGGTTTCACTGGAAGATTATAGCTTATCGGATGAACTAATGGAACGTCTAAGGGACACAGCTAAGGGTATAATAATCGCCGGGGCCCCAGGCGCTGGTAAAAGCACGTTTGCCCAGGCGGTGGCCGAATTTTTCAGCAAGGAGTTGAATGCCATAGTCAAGACTATGGAATCCCCAAGGGATTTACAGGTAGGGGATGAGATAACACAATATGCTCCAATAGAAAGGGATATGCAAAAGACTGCTGACATACTACTTCTTGTAAGACCAGATTACACAATATATGACGAGCTACGGAAAACAAGGGACTTTAGGATATTTGCTGATATGCGCCTTGCAGGTGTGGGCATGGTTGGAGTGGTCCATGCCACAAGGCCCATAGACGCCATTCAGAGGATAATAGGACGAGTAGAACTTGGAATGATACCATCAATAGTAGATACAACCATATTCATCGAAGATGGGAAGATAAAAGCAGTTTATGACATTTCGTTGACGGTTAAAGTGCCAACTGGGATGGTGGAAGCGGACCTTGCAAGGCCGGTTATAGAAATCAGAGATTTTGAAACAGGAGATTTAGTATATGAGATTTATACTTATGGTGAACAGACCATAGTAATGGAAGTTTCTAGTGTAGCTGGAAGGAAAACTCCAGCTCAGTTAATAGTTGAGAGAGAAATTGAAAAGGAGTTCAGCAAACGGTTACCCCCTGGTAAATTCAAGGTCGAACTCGAATCTGATGAGAGGGCAAAGGTATGGGTTGAGGAAAAATATATACCCCAGATCATAGGCAAGAAGGGTAAAACCATCGAAGAGATCGAAAATAGTATAGGAATAGGCATTAACATAGAACCTCTCAAAAAGGTAGAGGAAAAGGGTTTGATAAAAGTTCCAGTGGACATATCCGGGAATTATGTGGTACTAGAATTTGGTAAAGATTCTATAGGAGTATCCTATGATATACTACTAGATGAAGAATATTTGTTCACAGCTACTGTAGGTAAAAAAGGCACTATAAGGATAAAAAAGGATATTGAATTGGCAGAGATGATATTAGAGGCTGTTAAAAAGGGTGTGCCAATAAAAGCCCGGGTAAGATCGGAAACATAATATTGGAGGGTCTATTTTTGGATTTTGGAATTTCAACATTGGCTTTACATCCAGCACCACCTGATGTCACTTTAGAATACATAGAAGGACTCGGGATCAACTATTGTGAGATAATCAATGAATACCCACTAGATAGGATAGAGGAGGATTTAACAGGCTCATACTCCCTCCAATATATAGTACATGCTCCAATTTCCGATGTTAACATAGCCTCCCCCAACAATAGGATAAGAAGATCATCAATAATGGAGATAAAATCTTCACTGGATTTGGCAGCGCGCCTAGACTCGGATAAGCTAATATTACACCCGGGTAGTGTACCATTCCTTGCAAGAGTATACAAAGACAGAATATTAGAATATAATCTTGGATCCCTCAAAGAACTTAAAGAGTATGCTGATGATCTAGGCGTGACACTCTGCCTCGAAAACATGCCAAAAATGGAAAAATACCTTTACAGTAACTTAAAGGAACTACAAAGAATAGTAGAGGAACTTGGAATCATGGCCACTTTCGATATCGGCCACGCCCACACCATGGGTTACACAACCACAGACATTAAGATGGAACTAATAGGCCATGTACACCTTTCAGATAACAATGGCCTAGAAGATTCACATAACGCCCTCGGAACAGGGAGCATAAATTTTCCTAAAGTATTCGAGAACCTTAAAGGATATGATGGTATCTTAACAATTGAAGTGAAGAGTAAAGAGGAGTTAATTGAAAGTTTAACTTTCCTTGAAAAATTAAACCTACTCTAAGAGGGGATAAGGTGATGTCTAATGAATAGGAAAATTGCTATAATAGGTGGAACTGGAGATCAGGGTATGGGATTGGCCCTAAGATTAGCGATGGCGGGTGAAAGTGTTATCATAGGCTCTAGGGATGCTAAGAGAGCCCAGGATACCGTGGATAAGATAAAAGAGATGACCGGAGATCCTGGGTTGAAATTGGAAGGTATGAGAAATGAGGATGCTGCCAGCCTAGCAGATATCATAGTATTAACAGTGCCATTACATGCTCAGATGGCAACCCTAAAGTCTATAAAAGATCAGGTCAAGGATAAGATCTTTATAGATGCTACGGTACCCCTTGAAAGTTCGATTGGCGGGTCCGGTGTAAAATACCTTGATCTCTGGGATGGTTCAGCCGCTGAAAGATCCGCGAAGTTCCTAGAAGATGCGACCGTAGTATCAGCATTTAACAACATAAGCGCTTATAGCCTACTAAATTTCAAAAAGGATGTGGAATGTGACTGCCTCATAACATCAGATGATGAAAAAGCCAAGAAGGTCGTGATAGAACTCGCAGAGAAAATACCAGGAGTCAGAGGCATAGACTGCGGATCCTTGGAAAATGCAAGGATAATCGAGAAGATAACACCACTACTCATAAACCTAAACATGAAAAATAAGATAAAAAATGCTGGTATAAGGATAACAAATATCTAAGGAAATCCAAAAAAATGTACTTCAAAAGGACCATAAAAAGGATAATAGAACATGCCCAGAATGTTGAGAAAAAAATCAAAAAAGAAGACCTAGATGAGATCCTGAACCTAATCAACAGATCAAAATCCATATTTGTACTGGGAAGTGGCAGGTCAAAATTAGTAGGCGAAGCATTTGCAATGAGACTCGCACAACTAAGACTAAATGTTCATGTAATCGGAGATTCTACAACAATATCACCCAAAAAGGGCGATCTTATTATAGTCATTTCAAGTTCTGGGAGTACAAGCTACATAATAAAAGAAACCCAAAGATTAAAAAATAAAGGTGCCGAGATCCTCGGAGTGACAGCAAATCGAGAATCAGAACTTGCAAAAAAAATCCAAGATCATAATAGATGTAGGCCCATGGAGAGATTACAATGAAGCGATAAAGGCCGGGGAAACCACTGATGAAGTACCTCTTGGAACATTATATGAGGATACAAGCCTCCTAATATTAGATGGTGTAATATACGAGTTAATGAGAAAACTTAAAAAAGGAGAAAAAGACCTTGCAGAAGCACACTACTAGAGGGTGAGAAGACTTGGATGGTCAACTCGCAGGTAACACAGTAACAGTACAAGGAGATCCCAAGGCTTTACGCCTAAACCAGAAAAGCCATTATGGTAACCTAGAAGGTGACCAATTAAAACTTTCACTGGTGGAGGCGGCCTACTTACAAGGAAAGGGCAAACTTTCAATATGGGATGGCGACAAGGAGATAAGCTTCAATGAGCTCATATCCATCCTAAACAGGCGCGGCTTATACCAGAAGTTCATAGTCTATAGGGATCTTCGAGACAGGGGTTACATAGTAAAAACAGGTTTCAAATATGGTTCAGAATTCAGGGTATATGAGAGGGGTGAAACCCCAACTAGGAACCATTCAAGTTACCTTGTAAGGATAGTACACGAAAGTACAAAACTTAAAATCCTAGATTTTTCGAGTTATGTGAGAGTCGCCCATGGCGTGAGAAAAAAATTAATCCTTGCAGTAGTTGATGACGAAGAAGACGTCACCTACTACATGGTAGAATGGATCAGACCATAAAAAAAAGGGTGGGAAAATGATAGACCCATGGAGTTCAAGCATACTAGAATACAATGAGATAATGAAAAACTTCGGCATAAAACCCTTCAAAGGAATCATAGATAAGATAAAGGATCCTCACTGGCTCATGAGAAGGGGTATAATATTCGGTCATAGAGACTATGAGAGGATACTCACGGCCATGGATGAGGAAAAGGATTTCGCAGTGGTAACTGGGATGATGCCCAGTGGGAGGATGCACATTGGACATAAGATGGTGGTTGACCAGCTCATCTGGTATGATGAACACGGGGCGGAAATCTACATTCCAATAGCTGATATGGAATCCTATTCTGCACGCGACATCGACTTTGAGGAATCGAGGGAACTCGCAGTCAAAGAATATATAAGTAATTATATAGCATTGGGTCTAGACCTTACAAAGGATAACATTCATGTATATTTGCAATCTGAGAATCTCCTAGTAGAGGATCTTGCTTATATATTCGCGAAGAAGGTTAATTTTAACGAGTTAAGGGCTATCTATGGTTTCACTGGTTCGACTAACATGGCACATGTTTATGTCCCGCTTATACAAGCCGCTGATATACTACACCCCCAATTGGAGGAACATGGGGGTCCAAGACCAACCCTTGTACCAGTGGGGCCTGATCAGGATCCTCACATACGTCTTACGAGGGATATAGCATCCCGTCTTGAGAAAAGGTATGGTTTCATCCTCCCTTCTTCCACTTATCATAGGTTTATGAGGGGTCTTACTGGGGGTAAAATGTCAAGTAGCAAGCCGTCCAGTGCAATATTTTTAACAGATTCCCTTGATGAAATCGAATGGAAGATTAGAAATGCTAAGACTGGTGGCAGAGAAACATTAGAGGAGCAGAGGAAACTCGGCGGAGTCCCCGAGGATTGTATAGTATATGAGATCCTGTTATATCATATGCTAGGATCTGATAAAGAGCTTGAAAAGATATATGAGGAGTGTAAGAATGGCACGCTTATGTGTGGTGAATGTAAGAGTAATGTCGCAGTTTATATGCGGAGATTTTTTGAAGAATTTTCAAAGAAGAGAAAAAGGGCCGAGAAAATCGCGGAATCCATACTTGAAAAGGTGTAACAATGGATATTAGAGAACTTTATAGGGAAAATAAAGGTTATCTTATCATATCCACGTTGATATTTGTAGGATCATTTTTTATAGGATATTTTATTTCAGGATTTCTAGATATGCTTTTAGCCCCTGTGATGAGAGAGTTTAAGAGGAGTGTCATAGAAGAGGGGATAACGATATTTTCTGTATTTTCGCATAATCTGCAGGCCATTTTTTTATTATATCTTGGTGGTTTATCTTTGGGTATCTTCACGGGCTTATTCCTTGCATTTAACGGAGTATTTATGGGATATTTCGCCACGAAGGTTCCAATGTTTGATTTTATTTTATTAGTGGCGCCTCATGGCATTTTTGAAATTCCAGGTCTTATAATTGCGAGCGTGGCTGGTTTCAGGTTATCAAGTTTCCTCATCCATTTTATAAGGGATCTTATAAAAGGTTCAGGATCATTCACTTTGAAATTGAAAAGATCTTTAAATGATAACATGAAAGAATTTAAGGATTCGTTACTCATATTCTTTATAGCTGTTATATTCATATTTATAGCTGCTATAATCGAATCAGAGTTCACATTATCATTATATTATATAATAAAAGGTTTTACGGGTTGAGGTTTTAGAGATGATAAGATGTATAAAATGTGGAATGGAGTATGGACTAAATGAGATAATATACACTTGTAAAGAGTGTGGTTCGATACTTGAAGTCATAATAGAACCTAAGGTTTCAAGGGATGTTTTTGAGGGTAGGAAGGAGACAATGTGGAAGTATAAAGAGTTCATGCCAGTTGATGAATCAAAGATAGTAACTCTCCAAGAAGGTGGAACACCCCTTATAAAATGTGATAATATAGGCAAAGACCTCGGAGTGAAATTATATGTTAAATTTGAGGGTGCTAACCCAACAGGAAGCTTCAAGGATAGGGGTATGAGCGTCGGCATAACTAAGGCCCTTGAGTTGGGGGTTAATAGTGTTGGATGCGCCTCAACGGGTAATACTTCAGCTTCTTTGGCTGCATATGCTGCGAGGGCCAACCTTGACTGTTTAGTGCTTTTACCCCAAGGTAAGGTCGCCCTTGGCAAGCTTGCCCAAGCCATGTTTCATGGTGCTAGGGTTTTGTCTGTGAAGGGTAATTTTGATGAGGCTCTTGAGGCTGTGACTAGGTTAGCTTTGATGGGTGAAGTTTACCTTCTTAATTCTGTGAATCCTTTCCGTTTAGAGGGTCAGAAGTCCATTGGATTTGAAATAGTTGATGAATTGGGTTGGAGATCTCCTGATCGTATTATATTACCGGTGGGTAATGCTGGTAACATATCAGCAGTATGGAAGGGTATAACCGAATTCTACCAGGCCGGTTTTATTGATGAAAGGCCCATGATGATTGGTATACAAGCGGAGGGCGCTTCTCCTATCGTTAACGCTTTTAAGAAGGGTGAGATGGAGATAGAGGTTGTTAAGAACCCTGAAACTGTTGCAACAGCTATACGTATAGGGGCTCCTGTGAGTTATCGTAAGGCTCTTCGGGCTATTTATGAGTCTGAAGGGCTTGCAGAGTCTGTGAGTGACGAGGAGATTTTGGAAGCTCAGAAACTCTTGGCGAGAAGGGAAGGTATAGGCGTTGAACCTGCTTCAGCAGCTTCCATAGCAGGTCTTATAAGGTTGTTGGATGAAGGAGAGATTGACAGGGGTGAAGAGATTGTCTGCATAGCAACTGGCCACCTCTTAAAAGATCCTGACACTGCTATAAGAGCCTGTGAGGAGCCAGTGGAAGTTGAAGCTGATATTAGTAGTTTATTAGAGGTTATAAGTGGAAAAACAAGTTCTGGGTAGATTTGTATTTTTTGGTTGTTTCTTTTTTCATTGGGCTCTCCTATAGTCTATTGTTTTTCATGAAATCTTGGATGATAATCTATTTTGATATCATGGGCGAAAAGTTAATGGTTGGCCGAGAGAATCTGCATGATCGGCGATATATTTATATAGAAGTAGTTTAATAGATCATATTTGTAAATTGAGGTGGTTGGTTATGGAATTGCCAATAGCCCCCATTGGGAGAATCATAAAAAATGCCGGTGCCGAGAGAGTTAGTGATGATGCAAGAGAAGCACTAGCCAAGGCCCTAGAAGCAAAAGGTGAAGAGATAGCAGCAGCGGCCATAAAATTCGCAAAACACGCCGGTAGAAAAACTGTTAAAGCAGAGGACATAGAATTGGCCGTTAAAAGGATATAAACTCTCTTAATTTCTTTCATTTTTTTCATTTTCCCGGGGAAAGTTTTATAAATAATAAAAGTAGAATAACATTATTATTAGTCCTAATTTTTTATTAGAAAAATTTTATATATTCCTACTAATATAAAAGGGTACTCACCAGTTCAGAGTATTGCTGATGGATGGTATATCAAAAAAAACCAGATGAAAAAGGAGGTAATATTTTATGGCGAAGGCAATTTACGTAAAATTCGATGTGCCAAAAGAATTAGCTGACAAAGCTATTGAAGCATTAGAGATAGCGAGAGACACGGGTAAGATAGCTAAGGGGACCAACGAGGTCACCAAAGCAGCTGAAAGAGGAGTTGCACAACTCATCCTAATAGCTGAGGATGTTGACCCGCCAGAGATAGTAGCCCACCTACCAGTCCTGGCAGAAGAAAAAGAAATACCATACGTATACTTACCTACAAAAGACGAACTAGGAGCAGCAGCCGGCTTAAACGTGCCCTCAGCATCCGCATGCATAATAGACCCTGGAGAATCAGAAGAATTAATAAAAGAAGTGATAGAAAAAGTCGAAGAACTCAAAAAATAGTATAGGTGATAATATTGGAAGAAGCAACCCCAGCAGAAGTCATCGAAGTCCTCAAAAGGACTGGGATGACAGGGGAAGTACTACAAGTGAAATGTAGAATATTAGAAGGAAGAGATAAAGGCAGAATACTCACAAGGAACGTGATGGGACCAGTAAGAGAAGGCGACATACTAATGCTACTGGACACCATCAGAGAAGCCAAAGAAATCAAAGCACCATAAAGGTGTAAAATCATGAGAACATGCTCATTCTGTAACCAAGAAATAGAACCAGGAACAGGAAAAATGTTCGTGAAAAGAGACGGTACAGTATACTTCTTTTGCAGCAGCAAATGCGAAAAGAACATGCTAAAACTCAAAAGAGTCCCCAGGAAAGTCAAATGGATCACAAAGAAAAAATAGTGATCTAAAATGGAAAGAACATTCATAATGTTAAAACCAGACGCCATCCAAAGAAGACTAACAGGAAAAATCATAACACGACTCGAAGAAAGAGGACTTAAAATAGTAGCCGCCAAGATGCTACACATCACAAGAGAACTTGCAATAGAACACTACCAAGAACACAAAGACAAACCATTCTTCAACAACCTCATAGATTATATAACATCAGCACCAGTACTGGCACTAGTAATAGAAGGCGAAAACAGTATCAAACTGACAAGGAAGATAGTCGGAGCCACCAACCCACAAGAAGCAGACCCAGGCACTATAAGAGGAGACTTCGCACTCCACACAGGGAGAAACATAATACACGCATCAGATTCACCCAAATCAGCTGAAAGGGAAATAAAACTATTCTTCAACGAAGATGAAATCTACGATTATACCATGCCAGATGAAAAAATAATATACGAACCTGGAGACTAAAAAAGATGAAAATAAGGTCGCCCATAGTATCAGTCCTCGGCCACGTAGACCATGGCAAAACAACCCTACTAGACCATATTAGGGGTACCGCCATCGCCACCAGAGAAGCCGGGGGCATAACACAACATATAGGGGCGACAGAAATCCCAATAGAAACAATAAAAGAAATATGTGGAGAATTCCTTGAAAGATTCTCTATAAAAGAAATATTACCCGGCCTGTTTTTCATCGACACACCAGGCCATGAAGCATTCACAACCCTCAGGAAAAGGGGCGGAGCCCTAGCAGATTTGGCCATACTAATCGTGGACATCAACGAGGGATTCAAGCCTCAGACTTATGAGGCTCTGAACATCCTCAAAATGTATAAGACACCATTCATAGTCGCGGCGAACAAAATAGACAAAATCCCAGGATGGCAAGTCCATGAGGACATGCCATTCATGGACACATTCCCACTACAAGCCGCTAACGTCCAAGAGAAACTTGAAACAAGGGTATATGAGCTTGTCGGCAGCCTCCACGAGGAAGGTTTCGCATCTGAACGCTTCGATAGGATAACAGACTTCACAAGTCAGGTGAGCATCATACCCATAAGTGCAAAGACAGGTGAAGGCATCCCAGAACTCTTAACGATGCTCATGGGCCTTGCACAACAATACCTCAAAAAACAGTTAGAAATAGAACCTAATGCACCAGCAAAGGGCACAGTACTAGAAGTCAAAGAGGAAAAAGGATTGGGAACAACATTAGACGCGGTCATCTATGATGGTATAATAAGGGACAACGACCAGATAGCCCTAGTAACTTCAGATGATATTATAATAACGAGGATAAGATCACTACTAAAGCCTAGGCCACTTGAAGAGATGAGGGAAACCCGGAGAAAATTTCAGAAAGTAGATGAGGTGGTGGCTGCCGCAGGTATAAAAATAGTAGCCCCAAACATAGATGATGTCATCCCTGGCTCACCCCTGAGGGTTATCCGAGATGATATAAAATCTATAAAGGATGAACTACAAAAAGAAATAGAAGATGTTAAGATAGCCACAAAAGATGAGGGCATAATTGTCAAAGCCGACACTCTAGGTTCACTTGAAGCCCTGGTAAAACTCCTAGAAGATATCAAAGTACCTATAAAAACCGCTGATATAGGTGATGTTTCAAGGAAGGACGTTGTCAATGCACAGATTGCAAAACAAGAAAACGAACTCTATGGTGTTATAATAGCCTTCAATGTAAAGGTTCTGCCCTCTGCCATGGAGGAAATCAAAGCTTCAAAGATAAAACTATTCCAAGGAAATGTAATCTACAAATTAATGGAAGAATACGAGGACTGGATGGAAGAAATCAAAGAGAAAAGGAAGAAAAAATGGATGGAGGCTATCATAAGACCCGCCAAGATAAGAATAATACCTAAGCTAGTGTTTAGACAGAGCAAACCAGCCATAGCAGGTATAGAAGTTCTCGCCGGAACCATAAAACAAGGCTACCCCATTATGACAAGTGAAGGCAAACCCCTTGGTAGGGTGGCCAGCATGCAAGACAAGGGCGAAAGCAGAAAATCCGCTAAAGTTGGGCAGAAATTGGCCATGGCAATAAGTGACGCCATATTCGGGAGGAACGTCCATGAAGGTGACATACTCTACGTTGACATCCCAGAAAAGCACTATAGGATCCTTATAGACAAACTCAGAAGCGATCTCACCGAAGACGAATATAATACACTCCAAGAAATAGCTAACATCAAAAGGAAAATGGATCCAACATGGGGGATCCAAAAATAGTATGGGAGGATGAAAACAGTGACTTTCAAAATAGTAATCTCAGATAAAGAAAAAAGCATCCAAATAGAAACCGACCCCTCACAGGAAAGAAAACTCATAGGACTCGCAATAGGGGACGAATTCGAAGGCTCAATAATCGGACTAAAAGGTTACAAGTTAAAGATAACTGGTGGAAGCGACAAGGACGGTTTCCCAATGAGAAAGGACATACCAGGCCCCAGACGGGTTAGAAGTCTAGTTTCAGCCGGTCCAGGTTACAGGCCAAAACGCAAAGGTGAAAGAAGACGCAAAACCCTAAGGGGTAACGTTATATCCGAGGATATAGTCCAAATAAATACCGTGGTAACCAAAAGGGGTGATAAACCCCTAGAAGAACTTATAAGTTCCGAAGAAGAATAAAAAAAACCTATAGGTGTATCCTTGTGAAAAAACAATCTGAGATAAACATCGGCCTTGTAGGACATGTCGACCACGGGAAGACAACACTTACAAAGGCTCTGTCAGGGGTGTGGACAGACACCCATAGCGAAGAAACCAAAAGGGGAATATCAATCCGCCTAGGATATGCGGATATAACCTTTAGGAAGTGTCCTAATTGTCCACCACCCCAATCCTACACAACAAAGGAAAAATGTGAACACTGCAATTCCAAGACAGAATTTTTAAGGAAAGTATCATTCGTCGACGCGCCAGGCCATGAAACACTCATGGCGACAATGTTATCCGGCGCCGCTATCATGGACGGCGCAATACTTGTAATAGCAGCCAACGAACCTTGCCCCCAACCACAAACAAAGGAACATCTCATGGCACTCGATGTCATAGGAGTTAAAGATGTTATTGTAGTCCAGAACAAGATAGACATTGTATCAAAAGAAAGAGCCTTGGAAAATTATAAGGAAATCAAGGAGTTCGTGAAGGGTACATGTGCAGCCGATGCGCCCATAATACCAGTATCAGCCCAACAAGGGGCCAACATCGACATATTAATCCAGGCAATAGAAGAGAATATTAAAACACCTAAAAGGGATCTTAAAAAACCGGCTAGGATGTACGTGGCCCGTTCTTTTGATATAAACAAGCCAGGAGCCACCCCAGACCAACTAAAGGGAGGGGTTATCGGCGGATCACTAATACAAGGCAAATTCAAGGTCGGGGATGAAATAGAGATAAAACCTGGAATACAACTCAAAAAGGATGGTAAAGCATCATGGAACAGCCTCTACTCTGAGATAGTTGGATTAGTTGCAGGTGGGGAGCCAATGGAAGAAGTTGGACCAGGAGGCCTTGTGGGTGTAGGTACAAAACTAGACCCATCACTTACAAAAGCAGATTCCCTATCAGGTTCAGTGGTGGGTGAACCAGACACACTACCACCTGTTAGGCACAGTCTCACCATTGAAACACACCTATTAGAAAGGATCGTTGGTACAGAAGAGGAGGCAAAGGTTGAACCTATAAGGACAAATGAACCCCTTATGATTAATGTAGGTACAACAACCACTGTAGGTGTTGTAACTTCTGCAAGGGAAAACGACGCTGATATCACATTAAAGTTACCTGTTTGCGCAGAGGATGGTCAGAGAATAGCATTATCAAGACGGATAGGTGCAAGATGGAGGCTGATAGGATATGGTATCATCAAATAGGATCATAATTGACACAAATTTTTTATGATACCATTCCAGTTCAAGGTAGATATCATCTCTGAACTGGAAAGAATAGCACCCAATGGCGAATTTATCATCCCATCATTCGTAATAGACGAACTCAAAAAGATTAAAATGAAATCCAAGGGGAAAGATAGGATCGCCGCGCGGATAGCCTTAAAATTAGCAGAAAAGGGGCCTTTCAAGATCGTCAACCTCCCCTTAGGTAAGGATGAAAGTGTGGATGACGCACTAATACGCTTATCAGATATACTCTGCACAAATGATAAAGAACTCAGAAGAAAAGCACGCAGAAAAGGCGTGCCAGTCATATACTTGCGACAGAAAAAATATCTCACTATCAACGGATACATTTCATAAAAAGGATAATTGGAGGAGTAGAATATGAATCTCTGGAAAAATATTAGACCGGGGCCGTCAATCCCCGAGATTGTATATGCCATAATCGAAATACCGAAAGGTTCGAGGAACAAGTACGAATATGACAAGGACCTAGAAGCCTTTTCACTTGACAGGGTATTATATTCACCATTCTTCTACCCTGCAGATTATGGTATAATACCACAGACACTCTACGATGACGGGGATCCAATGGACATCCTCGTACTCATAGATGAGGCCACATTCCCTGGTTGCATCATTGAATCAAGGCCAATAGGATTGATGAGGATGATTGACAGTGGTGATCAGGACGATAAAATACTCGCAGTACCTGTCAAAGATCCCCATTATAAGGATGTGAATGATATCAGTGATATCCACCCACACATCCTCAAGGAGATAGCCCACTTCTTCAAGGAATACAAGAAACTCGAAGATAAAAATACTGAAATAATAGGATGGGAAGGCCGTCAAAAGGCATTAGATGCGGTCACCCACTCAGTAGAATTATACAAAGAAAAATACCTAGAATAAGTTTTGGATAGGGGGATACCTTGTACTATAAGACAAAGATCATAGACACGGTTAGAATACCACCACACCGGTTTGAAGAACCCCTAGAAGAGGTTACATTCGACATACTCAACGAAACCTATGTAGGTAAAATGGACAAGAAACTTGGACAGATGCTCACAGTAATAGACATAGAGGACATAGGAATAGGCAAAGTTATAATGGGTGACGGGGCTGCCTATCATGAGGTAACATTTAACGCACTCTTCTTCAAACCAGAACTCCAGGAAGTGGTAGAGGGCGAAGTGATTGAGATAGCTGAGTTCGGCGCATTCGTTAGGATAGGGCCCATGGATGGTCTAGTCCATGTTTCACAGGTTACAGATGATTTCATAACATATGATGCCAAGAAGCGCGTACTAGTCGGTAAAGAGACTAACAGGAGACTCGAAGAAGGCAACCGTGTGAGGGCTAGGATAGTTTCATTAAGCCTTAAAGAGGAAGGTAAGATAAAGATAGGCCTCACCATGAGACAACCAGGACTTGGAAGGCTTGAATGGATCGAAGAAGAGAAGAGGAAGAGTAAAAAATGACACTCAAAGCTTGCACTAAATGTAAAAGGATTACAGAAGAAGAACGTTGCCCAGATTGTGGAGGGTTAACATCCACCAACTGGAGTGGAGTGCTAATCATAATCAACCCTGAAAAGTCTAGGATAGCCAAGGAATTATCAATTAACAAACCTGGTGAATATGCGTTGAGGGTCAGATAAAGTGTTAATCCTACCAAGAAAATTAAGGGGAAAATTAAAGGAACCATTCGGGAGATTATACCCCTCACCCATGGATGCGCCCATACCAGAGGGTGCATTTATAATCTCAGTGGGTGATGTTACAACACATAGACTACTCCAGGCAGGTTTAAAACCTCATTTGGCCATAATAGATAAACGCGTTCAGAGAAGAGCTTCAAAATACGAGATTAGATATGATGCTAAAATTTTAAAATGTGAAAATCCTCCTGGCACTATAACAGATGAACTCTGGACCACTATAAAAAAGGCTATCAAATCTGATGATAATTTCCTTATCATAGTAGATGGTGAGGAAGACCTTGCAGTTTTACCAGCAATCATATTAGCACCAGCAAATGCTATTATATTGTATGGGCAACCCAATGAAGGGGTTGTACTAGTCAAAGCAGAAAAAATGAAGCAAAAAGCAGAAAAGATAATTAGAGAATTCAAGGAGGTAAGAGCAGATGGAAATCAGAATAACTGATGAAAAGGAGAACCCGCTCCTTTCAAGGACTGAGATAAAATTTGAATGTTTATACCAGGGAGAGCCAACACCAAAAATACTCGAAGTTAAAAAGAAACTAGTCGCCATGCTAGATTCTGATAAAGATCTCCTTGTTGTAGACACCCTAAGACCCTACTTTGGAGAGGGTAAAGCCAAAGGATATGCTAAGCTCTACCAGGACAAGAAAGCACTAGAAGAGATCGAACCAAAACATGTCATAGAAAAGAACTTAGAGGAGAAAATGGAAACCGGGGGAGAAGAATGAGCAAATATAAATTATATGAAGTTAAAGATGACAAGATCAAGAGGAAAAACCCATTCTGTCCTAGATGTTCAAGCGGAGTTTTCATGGCCGACCATGGGGACAGATACGCGTGTGGAAGGTGTGGATACACCCAATGGAAAAACAGGTAGAGGGATGGAGGATAATTGAACCTTAGAGGAGGCAGATTGCAAAAAAGGATGGATGAAGAAGCTGCCAAATTCACATCATCCCTAAAATTCGACCAACACATATTCTACGCTGATATAAAATGTAACATAGCCCACACTAGGATGCTAGCCCAAGAGGGGATAATCAGCAAAAAAACAGCTAATAAGATAATAAAAGCCCTAGAAGAACTTGAAAGAGAAGGTATAGAAGCCCTAAACTTGGATCCGTCAGTTGAAGACATCCACATGGCCATAGAAGAATATGTCACAGAAAGGATAGGGGAAGAAGCCGGTTTCATGCACACAGGGAAATCAAGAAATGACCAAGTAGCAACAGACCTCAGACTCGCCCTCAAAGAAAAAATACGAGAAATACAAAAAGAACTATTAAATTTCATGCAACTTTTAGTTAGGATGGCAGAGGACCATAAAGAGACTATCATGGTAGGCTACACACACCTTCAACACGCCCAGGTTACCACTTTTGCACACCACTTACTCGCATATGCCCATGCTTTTAAGAGAGATTATGAACGTCTAAAGGATACTTATAGGCGAGTTGATGTTAACCCTCTGGGTTCCGCGGCTTTGACAACAACTAGCTTCCCAATAAACAGAAAACTTACAACAAGATTACTAGGATTCAGTGATTACATGGAAAATTCAATGGATGCTGTAAGTAGCCGGGACTTCATAGCAGAGACCATATTCGACCTTTCAATGACAGCTGCGAACTTGAGCAGGATCTGTGAAGAGATAATACTCTGGAGCACCTACGAGTTCAATTTGATCGAATTGGCTGACGAATTCTCATCAACATCATCTATAATGCCTCAGAAAAAGAACCCGGATGTTGCTGAGATAGCCAGGGCCAGAACATCAAATCTTTATGGTAATCTTATGAGTGTCCTTGGAATCCTGAAGGGTTTACCATATACTTATAATCGTGATCTTCAGGAGATCACACCACATCTCTGGGATGCTGTTGAGACATGTTATGATATGATCCATGTAGTTAGGAGGATGCTATCAACGGTTAAAGTGGACAGGGAGAGGGGCTTTGAACTTGCACTTTCCAATTTCGCCACGGCAACCGACCTTGCAGATGCTATTGTGAAAGAGAAGAAAATCCCCTTTAGAACAGCCCATAAAATCGTGGGACGCCTCATCAACCATCTTATAAATGAGGGTTTAAGTTTGTTAAGTGTTGATTCTAGCCTACTGGACAAGATTAGCGAAGAGGTTGCTGGGGAAAAACTCGAATTGGATGATGATATTATAAGAAGGGTTCTTGACCCCATGGAAAACGTCAAGGCACGGAATGTCCCGGGGGGTCCCTCTCCTAGAATGGTGGAGGCGGCTATCAAAAAGTTGAAAGCTTATATTAAGGATGAGCTTAAATCAATAACCTCATCATAATCTATATATACGGCATATTATCTTATTATATTGTATGGAAGGGAAAACAGATCACCGACTAATAGGGCTTGTTGCGATAATCATAGGCATATTAATGATAATATACCCTTATCTTGTAGGTTACCTTGTAGGTATTTTCTTGATTGTCTATGGTATATTAAAGTTCTTTGAATAGGCCCATGATAAGGGTTAGCGCCTCTCCAGGTTCTAATATTCCGGCGCGTGTCTCTCTTAATATTCTCTGTATTGAGTATTGTCTAAGATGTGGGAATTTTTTGTGGACTTCTCCTAGGAGGGGACACCCGAAAACTTGATATCCTTTGATATTGAATCGTGAAACTACACTTTTTACTTCTTGTTTAGATGCTGCGAGAAGGGCTGGAAGGTTCAATCTTAGGATACCATCTTCTAAATTTACAGCCTGGGATGATGTGGGTAGTAAATCGCCGAATATTACAATTTTAGTATGCTGATTCCTTACATAATCTATTATTTTATCATTTATTTTCTTGGAGCATCTCCCACATGGGTGGAATCTCCCCTCAAGGGCTTCTTTTATAATATCTGAAAAATCAGCTTTAATATATTCGTGTTTTATCTTCAATATTTTGGATAGTCTTTTTATGTTTTCTTTAACGTGTCTTGGTAGTATTATGCTCCCAGGGTCTACTGTCACGGCTTTTACGTTAAAACCAAGGTTTTTTGCGATTATTGCGGAAAAACTGCTGTCAACTCCACCAGATAATGCTACTATAATTTCTCCGTTTAAATCTTCAATTTTATACTCCAGAAGATCGAATTCTGGGATTTTTCCCAGTCTTTCTTGGAGAAGATCCCTGAAAACCTTTAATTGGTCTGAGAATATTCCCTTTTTTATTAAGGATTCTATTTTATCTAGTGAAAGTTTCATCCTATATCTTTTTAGGAGTATATCAGTATAGGCTTCAACATGGACTCTGCCAACTCCAAGGGCTTCTTTAAGCCTACCCGCAACCCATCCACCTTTCCCTATTATAACGGATTTATCTGACCTGTCAGGGGCTATTATGATGAGTTCATCTTTTTCTTTGTTAAAAATAGCTTCCTTGATGTTCACATCAACCCTTTCATGGCCTATCTCAGCTCTCAGTTCTTCTATCATCTTCTTTAAATATGAGGACTCCATATAATATAGTAAGAGGATGATAGGTAATAAATCGAACACCTTAGAAAAAGAAGATATTATTGGAGTAACTGTCAGATTTTATAATGGAGGGCTAAATTGTAATGCCAGATATTAGAAGCCTTCTTTTTGGGGATAGGGAAGAAGAATGGATCCGTAAAAGGGAAACAGAGAATATAATAATAGGTTATGGTTATAAGAAGTTCAGTAAGCCCCCGATTATAGGTAAAAACCCCCTTATAAGATCTAATACTGTCATCTATAATGATGTGATTATTGGAGACAATCTACGGACAGGCCATAATGTATTGATCAGGGAGAAAACAACAATTGGAGATGATGTCCTTATAGGTACTAATACTGTCATCGAGGGACATTCTAAGATTGGGGATAATGTTAGTATACAATCAAATGTTTATTTGCCGAAAAAAAGTTACATCGAGGATAATGTTTTCATAGGACCATGCGCTTGTTTCACCAATGACAGATACCCAGTAAGGGTTAAATATAAACTTAAAGGTCCTATAATAAGGAAAGGGGCATCCATAGGAGCTAACACGACTTTTCTCTCAAATATTGAGGTTGGAGAGGGGGCTATAGTAGCTGCTGGTGCTGTTGTAACAAGGAATGTGCCACCATGGTCACTTGCCATAGGAGCCCCTGCAAAAATCAAAGCATTACCAAAAAAACTAAAAGTACTCAACAGAATATAAATCGATTTAATTGCTTATTCCCTTGAATATAATCCTACCATCTCTGTTTTTTCGATTATATGTCCTTCCATGGCTTCTAAAAGTTCTTCCTTGGACGTTCCAGGCTCAAGGTCGAGGCTTGTGTCAAGGGCATATAATTTGAAGAAGTATCTGTGCACGCCAGATGGTGGGCATGGACCACCATATCCTATACGTCCAAAATCGTTAAATCCTTGCATGATCCCATTTTCAAATTCTCCAACCTTCTCAACGCCCTCGGGGAGACCGTTAAGCTCTGGTGGTATGTTGAATATCAGCCAATGCGTCCAAGTTTTGGATGGTGCATCTGGATCATCTGATATTAGGGCTAGTGTAACAGTCCCCTCAGGTATATCATCCCAGGTGAGTGGTGGTGAAACATCTTCACCATCGCAAGTATACTTCTTTGGTATTCTCTCCCCATCATTAAAGGCACTACTTTTAATCTTCAACAAGCACACCCCCACGAATATTATATTATTTTATCCCGATATAATAGTGATGGATCATAAAATAAATGTGCCTTCGGATAATAAAATTTTTGTTAAGACACAAGCCTACATTAAACTTAAAAGTGTCCTAGAAGATTTAAAGTATAAGAGAGGGAATGTAATACATGTTATAGGCACCCCCGGGACCGGTAAATCAGCGAACATTTACCATGCCATAGATGAACTCGGACTCAAAGTATATAATGTAGAATGCAACCTTAAAGATTTATCAGCAACCCCACAAGAAGTCTTCAAGACCATAATAGATGATATAAAAAAGTCATTGGATGTTAAAAGAAAATATGAAGCCTATAGGCGCCTTTCAGACTTTGACGCTATTCTCTTCGCTGATAGATTCCATGATAACCATCTTCTGAAAGATGATGTTCATGGTTTCAGCGAATGGACCCTAAAATCGAAGAGAACACCATACTTCTATTTGCTCTGCATCAGAGAGTACCTAAAATACAGGGAGATGTTCAAGAATCTTAACATCATATTCCAGACAGCATGGAGACTGAAACTAGGAGATAGAAAATATGATATTTTCACAGACATCCCCCTACTTTCAGGAATATTCTCAAAAATCCTGGGAACGATATTCACAGTAGTAAGGATAGAATACACACCAAAAGAGACCATTAAGATCGTGAAGGCACACTTAGACATTGAAGATTGGAAAATAAAAAAATATATTAAAGTGTATGGTTGCAGACCCCGCTACATACTAGACAAGTTAAAAGGTTAAAAAAATTTTCGTTGCCTCCCACGGGGCATTGGTGGTATAGGATGTTAAAGGCCCTTTTAAGATCAACTAGGATCACTTGGACGGCTAAGAATATTCACATGTATCTTTTGGCTCTTAGTTATGCACATGAGTATAATCTGGTTTTCAGTCCACTCGAATTCCTCTGGGGGCTTGTCATTGTATCAATACTATGGGGTGGACTTTATTCCCTTAACGATCTTACAGATATCGAAGTTGACAAAAGGGACAAGTTGAAATCTAACAGACCGTTCATAGAAGAGAATATAAGGCCTGGAATAGTTGTATCCTTTATATCGGCCCTAATAGTATTCTCATTGGTGCTTTCAAACTTTTTAAACCCACTTTTCACTATAATACTCCTCTTGATGGTTTTAAATCAACTATTATATACTCTACCCCCTTTGAGGTTGAAAGAAACACCCATCGCACCATTGAATAGCACAGCCACGAACAATGTTCTGAGATTAGCTTCTGCAAGCATACTATTAGGAGGTTTTTCTATTATCCCAGCCAGTATTTACATTCTAATGTTTACAGCAGGACTAGGAACATATCTCATGTATAAAGAGAAACTTAAAGAAACAACTATAGTATCTATGATATTCCTCCTGATCTTATATTATGCATATATTAGCCATGATATTAGCATTTCACAGATTCTAATAGTAATATTACCATCTTTTATGGCGACCATACCATTATATCTTTCCAATATAACAGATAGAGAGAAGATGGTCAGGATAGCGGATATAACCTATCATAAGATGTTATCGGCCTTTTATCTGGCTTGTATAATCATCCTACTTTTTCTAAAATAATTTTCCAAGTTTTAGGAGGGCTTTCGGCGAAACTTTCACCAACTTTTTAACAAGTTCTGTTGTGCTTATCTTTTCAAATTCCACATCCTTAAAAGCTTCTGCAATTGAGTCAAGTTCCGCGTCATTGAGACTTAACATGTAATCCTTCACTTTAAGATACTTGTTGATCTCCTTACCTATACTTTCATGGCATAGCTTCTCATATTCCCTAAGTCTTTCCTTTGAAGTGTCACCATCTGCTATGGCCTTTGCTGCAACTTTACCTGCTAGCATGCCACCTGTCATCCCAGATATTATACCCCCACCTGTGAGTGGGTTGACCTGGCCCGCAGCATCACCTACAACCATTAAACCATCAGTTACTAGCCTATTTGGCATTCCACCTACTGGATCTCCTCCTATATTCAATTCCACGGGTTGAGCGTTCTTGGTGGCTGGACAATCCTCCACGAATTCTAGTAGGTGTTTATATGCACTCTTACTGGTTTTGGTTGAAAGGACGCCGAGTCCGACATTGGCTATATCATCTCCTTTTGGGAATATCCAAGCATAACCTCCAGGGGCTATGCTCCCGAAATAGAATTCTATGCAATGATTATCCTCCATTTCAACCCCTACCATCTCGAATTGTGCTGCAGATTCCATGTCCTTTGGTTTAGTGGCTGTGTTGAGACCAGCCCACCTTGCAACCCTTGATTCGGGCCCGTCAGCTGCTATGATTATACTCGCTTTTATCTGGAATTCCTCCCCCATTGATTCAAGGTTCACGATGTAACCATCATCTTCTTGTTGCAGGCCCCTTGCTAGGGTTTTTATCATTATCTTTGAACCTGCCCTAGCAGCGTCCATTGCCATGTGCTTGTCAAAAACTTTCCTTTCCAGTATGTATCCAGCCTCTGGGAGTTTTACCTTATCAGATGTTAGCCATACACTGGTACCATTAGGTGATACAAGGCGCACACCCTCTATTTTCCTTGTTATCCATCGGGGGTTGGGTTTTATCCCGAGGGATTCGAGGCCGCCCATGGAAACCCCCTCTGCACAACGTTTAGGAGCGCCTATTTCAGATTTTTTATCTATTAGGATTACATCAGCACCTCCAAGTGCTGCGTGTTTAGCTGCGGTTGAACCGGCCGGGCCGGCGCCTATTACAAGCACGTCTGTTCTGATCATCTTTTATCACTCCTCTGGTTCAAGAGCCCTTATAGGACATACTTGCATGCAGAGTCTGCAATCTTTACATTCTTTCTTTGAGAAGATTATGGATGTTTCTTTAACTTCTATGAGGTTTCTGGGGCATACTCCTGCACATTCTCCGCAATACATGCACCAATCGTTAACTTTCATTTCCTCTCCCCTCACTCCAATTTTTAGGATCATTGTGAGGTGTTAGTTGGGGGCGTTTCATCTTGTGGTGGGGATGGTATTTGATTGGATGATGGTGTGCTTGTTTCATTTTCTAGATATTGTCCTGTTGGTTGTTCTGTTGGTTGTGTGATGCTTGCTTCGTCTACTGGTTGGTTACTTGAATTGTTGGTCATGTTAAATCCTATGTCTTGTGTTGATGAAGGTCCCAGGTTCCATCCTATTATTATGCCTATTAGTAGGCTGCTTACACCCACTATTAACATTTTCTGGTCCATTCTATCACCTTAATTTGACTTCTTTTTCGAGTATTTTAAGTATTTCACCCCTTAGGGTTAAGAAGTCTCTGCTTAGTCTGTCTCTTATCCTATCTATTTCAACTTTAAATGTTCGCAGTATTCTGCCAGGTCTCGCGCTTAAAACCACTATTCTATCTGCTAGGAATACTGCTTCATCCACGTTATGTGTTACAAATATTATGGTTTCATTTGTTTTCTCCCATATGTATAAAAGTTCTTTTTGTAATAGGTTTCGTGTTTGTATGTCAAGGGCTGCGAATGGTTCATCCATGAGAAGAAATTTGGGATTATTTGCAAGGGCCCTTACTATTGCAACTCTCTGTTTCATACCCCCTGAAAGTTCATAAGGGTATGCGTCTTTAAAATCTTCCAATCCAACTAGTTTAAGGTATTCCATGGCGATTTTTTCCCTCTCGTTCTTTTCTAGTCCTTTGATTTCTAATCCGAAAGTTACGTTTTCGAGTACGGTGCGCCATGGGAATAATGTGTATTGTTGGAATACGAATCCCCTATCGGCTCCAGGTCCTTTGACTGGCTTGCCATTAGCGAATACTCTGCCTTTGGTGGGCTTTTCTAGGCCCGCGATTATTCGGAGTAGTGTGGTTTTACCGCAGCCTGAGGGTCCTACTATACATAGGAATTCGCCATCTTCTACTTGTAGATTTATGTCTTTGAGTATGGGCCGGTCTTTGAACTTCTTTGAAAGTCTTTCTATTTTTAGTGTCATGCTTGAACCCCTTAGATTGTTTTACCCCTCCATGGGATGTATTTCTCTTCTATTTTTGAGAGTAGATGGTCGATGGCGAATCCTATCAAGCCTATGGTGAGCATTCCCACTACTACTTCGCCTGTGTCAAGTAAGCGCATGGCTTCAATGATAAGGTATCCTAGGCCTGATTTGGCTGCTATCATCTCGGCTGCTACTGTGCACATGAATCCTATCCCGAAGCCAACTCTTAAACCTAGTAATATCCCTGGGGATGATGCTGGTAGCACGACTTTTGTTAGTACTTGTCCTTCTGTGGCTCCTAGTGTGCATGCTGCTTCAATTAGCACTCTTTCCACGCCTTTAACAGCATCTAGGCTATTTAGGAGTATTGGGAAGAACGATCCTATGAATATTATGAATGCTTCTGCTTTAAGCCCTAGGCCGAACCATAGCAGGGCGAATGGGACCCATGCTAGTGGTGGTATGGGTCTTAATATTTGTATTATTGGGTTGAAAATCCTCTCCAAGGTTTTGAACCAGCCTATTCCTATCCCTAGCGGTATTGCGATTATGGCTGCTACGCTGAATCCTGCCACAACCCTTAATAATGTGCTCATAGCATGTAGAATTAATTCACCGGTTATTATGAGGTTGTAAAATGCTATGAGTACCTCATATGGACTCGGCAGGATATATGATGGTACTAGGTTGGTGAATGTTAATATTGACCAGATTATGATTAGTATCACTGGTATGATGAGTGCTTCGAGGAATTTCTTCAAAATCCTTCACCCTATTCATTATGGGAGGTATTTTAGGTCGAAGATATCATCCTTGGTAAGGTTCTTTTTAATGTAGCCTAGTTGTTTTTGTATTTCAACGAATTTCATGACATTGTCTATGAATGATTTTGTGGGTACTGCTATGAATTTCATGTTCTGGAATGCTCTGTTTTCTACTGTGGGGTCTGTTCCAAGGGCTTTGGCTACTATGGATGCTGATTCGTTCTTGTGACTGTTGAGGTATTCTGTGGCCTCTACGTGGATTTTGAGGAATTTTCTTAGCTGGTCTGGGTGCTCTTTTATGAATTTTTCTGTTGCTATCACTACACAGCATGGGTGGTCCTTCCATATGTCCTTGGAGTATGCTATGGCGTGGCCGTAACCTTTTTGTTCTGCCATTGAAACATAGGGTTCCCATGCTATGAATCCGTCTATTCTCCTTGCTTGTAGGGCTTTTGGCATTAGTGGGACCTGCATTTCTATGATGTTAACATCTTCTGGGTTTATTCCATGTTCTTTTAGTGTCATCTGTAATAGTACGTCTTGTATGCTGCCTTTCATGGGTATTGCTATAGTTTTGCCTTTTAGGTCTTCTATTTTTTGTATTCCTGTATTTTCTCCGACTACTAAGCCTGATCCCTCTTGGTTGACTGCTGCGACTATTTTTATGGGCACTCCTTTGGATATTCCCGTGACTGCTGGTGGTGTTCCGCAGAAGCCAATGTCTATTTGTCCTGTTGCCGCTGCCTTCACAATATCCGGTCCTGCGTTGAATTCGATGGTCTCAACTTTTAAACCCTCTTTTTTGTACATTTCTTTTGCTTGTGCTATGAATAGTGCTGAGTGGTGGTCGTCTTTTAGGTGGCCGACTCTTATCACGTTCTCTTCTGGCCTGGGATATAATGTGTAGGCCGCCCCCACTACTATCACTAATATTATTATCGTGGTTATGATCCATTTTTTCTTTAACATATCATCCCTCTTTTTTGAATCTTTTTTTATAGTAGATTAGGGTTTCGGGTTCTTTTTTGGCGAGTCTTTCTATGAGTTTTTGATTTTTGAATTCTTTGATTGTTTTTTCTAGTATTTCTATTTTTTCCCGTGCTTCATCGAGTAGTTTTTTGGTTATTTCGGCTCGGTGTTTTAGGCGGTTGTTCTCATCTTCTAGGAGTTGGATGTTTTTGAGTTTGAGGTCCAATCTTAAAACTTCCAGTTCGTTTAATCTCTTGTTTAATCTTTTTTTCTCTTCTCTCAGTTCATATAATCTCCCTTTATATTCCCATATTTTTTCCTTGAGATCTTCTATGATTTTGTCCTTTTGCTTTATTTCCTTTTTTAGCTTTTTTATTTTTTCTTTTTCGTCTATGAATATTCCCCCAAGGTTTTAGTATCTTTTCTTGTACTTGAGTTCTTGGAATGTTGCTGTGAATTTTAGGCCGTTTTTGTTTTTGATTGTTAGTTTTCCTTCGAGTTGGTCTATTAGGGATTTTATGAGTTGCCATCCTATTCCTTTTGATCTTTTGATTTCATCTATTTTAAGGCCTTTACCATCGTCTTGGAAGTGTAATTTTAGAGTTCCATCTGCTTCTTTTTTTAGTTGGATTTTGGCTTTTGTCGCATTTGCATGTTTTATTGTGTTGGTTAATAATTCGTTTATTATTAGGCCGATGGGGAGGCTTGTTTCAATATTTAGTGTGATATCGTCGATGTCTGTTTCTATGTGTATGCCTGTTTTATGGGTTTGGATTATCGTGGATGTGAGACCTTTTATATAATTTTTGATTTTCACCGCTGTAAGGTCTTCTGATTGATATAGATGTTCGTGTAGTAATGATATGGATTTTATACGGTCTTTGCTCCTTGAGAGTATTTCTTTGTATTTGGTATTTTCTATTTTCCTTTCTTGGATGCCTAGTAGGCTTGATATTATCTGCAGATTATTTTTGACACGATGGTGTATTTCACGCAGTAAAAGTTCTTTTTCTTTTATGGATTCTTTGAGGGGTGTTATATCTTCTATTACTGTGATTATTTCGTTTTCTAATGTGCTAAAGTTTATCCTAGCATACATTATACTTTTATCTTTTCTTCGGATCCTATACTCGCCTGAAACTGGTTCTTTGACCTTATCTTCTAAAATATCATTGAAGTTTTTGCCTTTTAATTCATTGGGTTTGTAACCGAGGGTTTTCACCATCCTATTACAATCTTGGATTGTGAGATCTCTATCCAGTGAAATTATAATGTTTGGGGCTGTCTCGAAGATGCTCCTGTATCTTTTTTCGCTTTCTTCAAGTTTCTCACTGACATGGTATAATCTTGTCACATCCTCGGCTGCGATTAGGGCTCCTTTGAATTCTCCCCTTTCATAGAGTAGTCTGGCTATGAAATGGACTATTTTCTCGTTACCTTTGCATGTTATGATCCCACCAGTGAATATATACTTCTTTTTACCTTCTTTAATGTGTTTGAGATATCTTTTCTCTCTTTCTAGGCGTTCATTGGCTGGTAGGAAATTTAGAAACCAATTTTTGCCTTTAACATCTTTTTCTTCACATTCTAGAATTTCAAGTCCTCTCTGGTTTATGTATCGTATTCTTGCTTTATCATCAAGTAATAGGATACCCCATGCGGCGATTTCAAGGTATAATTCAGCCTTCCTCTTCTCAGCATTTGCCCTTTTAATAAGCTTTCTGTTCTCGAGTAGGGCGGCATGGTGTCGTGCAACCGTGAAAGATAATATTATAAGGAATGCTATTGCAAAACCTTTAACAGTTGCGATTTCGAAATTAAAGAGTAGAAATAGGAATATTATAAACAATAAAATGAGAAAGAAATCCGGGAAATGTTCCAATACTTGGACACGTCTCCATGAATATACTGGCTTTTCAAAATCCTCAGACTTAAATTCAATAGCTGATACTGTTAATAATAGGTAGCCCAGTATCCAACCCAAGTCTATTGGACAACCACTATAATAGAATCCATGTAAATCACCATAAGCAAATAATAGATCACTTAAAAGTAGAACGATTATACCAGCGATGAATACATTTATAGAGCAGGATTTTAAAGAACCGATTTTATTGATTATAAGATCTACCAAAATAAAGAGTATTATGAAATCGCCAAAAACATAAGTTACAGAAATTAATACTTCAGTTAACCTTCCCCCAGATATTATGATGGGCTTGAGGATAAATATCCATATGATCGTGGCCAAGGAAGCCGAGATAATGCAAAAGTCAAATATAGCCTTAAGTTTTTCAGTTTTTCTCTTTACTGGGATGATTAGAAGTCCAAGGCCAAAAATAGGATAAAATGACAAGTATAGAATATCTGCGATTGAAGGGAATGGATTTTCACCTAAAAATTCAAAGATGAACCATGCCAAATCTCCAAGACCAAGGAAGAACATCCCCAAACCTAATAAGAAAAGTGTAGGATAATATTTCTGATAAACCTTTTTTGAATAGAATGCTATGGAAAAAAATGCAAAGGCAGCCCCAAATCCTGTGACAAAAGTCATAATGTTTATGATTGGGATGCGGAACCCAATAGGTAAGAGGAACGTGAGAAGTGAAATAATGAATGTGAAGATAATTATAAAATAGATCTTCTTTTTATCCAAGGTAAACCTCCTCCATGGGTAAATAATAGTTCATCCTACTAGGAACGTTATACGCCCACTATAAGGAATGTGCTTTTTAAACTTTTGTATAATGTGCACTATATAATAAGTTTAGGGTACAACCGTGGGTGAAGATAATGGCATTAACGATACTCAAGGATATTGTCATCATCTTTGGCTTGGCATTCCTTGTTTTAGTCTTATTCCAGAGGATGAGAATGCCAAGTATTGTTGGATTTTTCATCACTGGAGTTATAGCAGGACCACAAGTACTTGGCCTCATCCAGGATGTGGGGCAAATAAGGTTGATGGCAGAAGCCGGTGTTATCCTCTTATTATTTGCCATCGGCCTTGAACTTTCAACTGAAAGATTCGGTGAATTTAAACGGACAGCAATCGTTGGGGGTACACTCCAAATACTTATAACAATTATAATAGTATTGATTTTGTTATCGGAGATTGGGTTGGATTTGAAAAAGGCATTATTCATAGGATTTCTAGTTTCGCTTAGCAGTTCAGCTATAGTATTAAAGATATTGCAGGATTCTGAACAGTTGGAATCTCCACATGGCATGGTTTCGGCTTCAATATTAATATTCCAGGATCTTGCAGCTGTACCCATGATATTATTGGTACCTGTACTTGCCGGGGCTGTTGAAGGGATTTTCAGCCTATTCAGTGTAATATTAAAGGGTGCTCTCATCATAGCATTCACATTAATCGCCGCGAAATACCTTGTACCTTGGATTCTAAATTTGGCAGCGAAGGCCAAGAGCAGAGAATTATTCCTAGTTACTGTTATATTTATCTGCGCTTCTGTAACATGGATTACAAACGAAGCCGGATTATCACCAGCCCTAGGAGCGTTCATAGCAGGTTTTATGGTGGCCCAAACGGATTATGCACACCGGGCCCAGGGCATGATCTTACCCTTTGAAGAAGTATTTTTAAGCTTTTTTTTCGTATCCCTTGGGATGTTAGTAGACCTCAACTTCCTGTTTACAAATTATACGCTGATTTTAGCTGCTGTTATCTTCGTTATTGTTGCCAAGTTTTTTATTAATAATATTGTGGGATTCTTACTTGGATATTCTGCTAGGATCATGGCGATTGTGGCTATAATGCTATCACAGGTGGGTGAATTTTCATTTATTATATCTGAGGCTGGGCTGAGGTATGGTATCATAGATAATCTCATGTTCCAAGGTTTGATTTTGGTTTCTATTATGACAATGGCATTCACACCATTCATGATAATGGCTTCTCCAAAGATTGCTGAACACCTCATGAGATTTCCATTACCTAAGAGAATGAAAAGGGGAAGATATTACAAGAAGCCTAGAGAGTCGCTTGAGGATCATCTTATAATAGTGGGTGTGGGTTTAACTGGTCGTAAACTTGTGGATATAGCTGAGGAGAACAACATACCCTACATTGGGGTTGATATAAACCCTGAGGTTGTTAATAGGATGCGGAAAAATGGACATAATATATATTATGGTGACGCGACCCATATTAACG
This sequence comes from Methanothermobacter sp., assembly GCA_030055615.1. Classification (NCBI taxonomy): domain Archaea; kingdom Methanobacteriati; phylum Methanobacteriota; class Methanobacteria; order Methanobacteriales; family Methanobacteriaceae; genus Methanothermobacter; species Methanothermobacter sp. The sequence goes on from JASFYN010000004.1 coordinate 55,662, forward strand.
TTTTAAAGCATTTTAATGTTTCAAAGGCTGCTGCGATGGTGGTGGCTATAACAGATTATGATTCGACAGCCCATGTTGTTCATGAAGCACGCCATCTAAACCCTCTAATGAAAATAATAGTCCGTATGAGGGGTTTTGAAGATGAAGAGCCACTCTACAGAGCAGGGGCTGATATAGTGATCTCTGAGAAAAAAGAGGCCACGAAGAAGATAGCAGGAGAAATATTCACATGCTACAAGGGCATCTGCGAACTGGGAGAATGAATTTAACCGCTAAAAAGACACCCATTGGAACCATCCACATACTATGGCAGATAAAAAATGATAAACCAATCATATTCAAGGTTCTATTACCCGGAAGTCTAGATGAGAAACTAGAAAGTGCAAAAAAGGGCAGTTTAACCCTCAAGAATGTTAAAATAGAAAACCTTGCATTAGACCTTTGCTCAGAATTCCAAAGAAAGGTACTACTTGCAACATATAATATACCGACTGGTTTCGTAAGTACTTATGGGCGCATAGCAAGTAGGCTCTCCACAAGCCCCAGGAGTGTTGGCAGGGCACTGGCCACCAACCCCTTCCCCATTTTTGTTCCTTGTCATAGGGTTGTGAAATCTGATGGGAGTCTTGGAGGATACCAAGGTGGCAAGGCGATGAAAAAAAGACTACTAGAAAGCGAAGGTATAAAATTCCACAATAATAAAATAGATAAAAACAGAATCATATGAAGGGTGCTGAAAAATTGAGAAAATATCTACTAATCCTCCTAGTGGTATTGGTTACTGGTTGTATTTTCAAGGGACATTATAAAGGCTATGGGATTTCATTTGATCATCCCATAGGATGGGAATGTGGCAGGGTCATGGATCTTCCAAGTGCTCTGGTAAGTGTCAGAGATCCTTCTGGTGATGCCGAGGTTATAATATTCAAGGAAAAAGCAAATACGAGCCTCGAAAACAGATACCTAGAATATATTCAGAAGTTGCCGGTGCAGCTTTCAGGCTATTGTTACAGGCAAGTGTCTAATAGGACTCTTACAGTAGATGCTTCAAAAGCCTATGAGCTAGTATATGCTATAGGCTGTGATTCGACACAGACAAGCCAACAGACCCGCCTAGTAATCCTCCAAAAGGGGGAATACTTCTATATTATAGATTGTAGAACCACACCCAAGGATTTCGAAAGACAAAACCCCAACTTTGATATTATCATCAATAGCCTGGATATACTCTAATCTATGATGTTGAAGGCTTCTTCCAAGCTCATCCTAGGGGGTGGTGATGGTCTCTCAGCAGGATAACCTATTGGTACTAATGTGACCGGCCTTAAAGTGGATGGTATGCCTAGAATTTCACTTACAAGCCTTTCATCAAAAGCTCCAACCCAACAAGCTCCAAGACCGAGTTCATGGATTGTGAGCAACATGTTCTCGACTGCTGCTGCAACATCAAATAGGCAATAAAGGTTTCTTCCACGTTCACCATAGCCCAGGGCGGATCTTTCAAGGTCTGCGCATGCAACGATGACAACTGGGGCTTCTGCTATGAATGGTTGTCTATATGCAGCCTTTGCAAGTTCTTCCTTCAATTGAGGGTTTTTAACTATGAGGAATTTTCTACTTTGGAGGTTGCCAGCTGATGGAGCCCACCTCGCAGCTTCCATTATCTTCTCAAGATATTCCTCGGGTATATCCTTTTTTTTAAATTTCCTTATACTTCTTCTCTCTTTAATAATTTCCAAGAGGCCCATAAAAAAACACCACCATACTTTTATGATCTTACTAGTATATATGAGCTCCCCCTTCAATTGTTGGACTATCATGGGGGGGTTACACGCTATAGATAAATAATATTTATCATAATATATTCTTTCATGATCCAGAAGATATTAAGGAGATTCAGGGAGGATAGGAGATTCAAGGATGCTATTGAACATATAGAGACTATCCCAGCAAAAAAAGCAGAATATACAATGGTTAAAGGTTTGCCAGAGAACATAAGAGGATACTTTCTAAAAAAAGGGATCAGGCCCTACTATCACCAAGCTAAAGTCCTTGAACATATCCGCCAAGGCATGAATGTTATAATAACTACACCCACAGCATCTGGTAAAACGTTAGCATTTAACCTGCCTATAATGGAAAAATTAACCCATGATAAAGATGCCACCGCCCTTTATATTTATCCTACTAAGGCCCTCTCCAATGACCAATTAAAAGTGTTAAAGGAACTGGAATCCGAATTGGGACTTAAATTAAACCCTAACGTCTATGATGGGGACACACCAAAGGATAAAAGGCCTTGGATAAGGGCAAATTCTAGGATAATCATAACTAATCCTTATCAGCTTCATCGGATATTGCCATGGCACCGCCAATGGCGCAGATTCTACAAGAATCTTAAATTTATAGTTGTGGATGAGGCCCACCAGTACAGGGGCGTTTTCGGGTCAAACGTCGCGTTCCTCGTAAGGAGGCTTAAAAGGATCTGTAAATATTATGGTTCCAGTCCACAGTTTATACTTTCGAGCGCAACCCTTGCAAACCCCCAGGAATTCGCTGAGAAACTCATAGGCGAAAAATTCGAACTAGTATCTGAGGATGCATCACCCTCTGGAAGAAAATACTTCATATTATATAATCCATCCAAGAAAGGAAACGAAACATCAACACACCAGGAGACAAAAAACATACTAGCATATTTCGTATTTAACAAGTTACAGAGTCTCTGTTTCACCGTTTCGAGGAGGATGGCGGAGCTCATCGCGCGATGGACCAAGGAAGAACTTGACAAGAAGAAGAAAGAACTTGTATATCGTGTGACAGCATACCGGGCAGGTTACAGGCCAGAAGACAGGAGAAAAATAGAAGAAGGTCTAAGAAATGGTGAACTTTTAGGGGTTAGCACAACCAATGCGTTGGAACTTGGCATAGACATAGGCTCCCTGGATGCTGTGATAATATCAGGGTACCCTGGGACTATGATATCTACTTGGCAACAGGCCGGCCGCGCAGGTAGAAAGGAAAACGATTCCATAATAGTTCTAGTGGCATTTAAAAATCCCCTAGACCATTACCTTATGAAAAACCCATCATTTCTTTTTGAAAAATCCCATGAGAATGCGATAATAGACCTTAAAAACAAGTTCATACTCTGGAATCAAACGGCTTGCGCCGCCAGCGAACTCCCACTAAACCTTGAAGACTTCTTTGAACATGATTTCAACTTAGAAATAGCCCATGAAATGCTAAAGCATGGCGAGCTCACAATAACAGATAATGGCCTTGTGTACAGTGGTAATGGCGATCCACAGTTTATCTATGGACTTGATCAAATATCAGATGATAATTTCACCGTCCTAGAAAATGGTAGAATCCTTGAAAGGATGGACAGGGCACATGCTTATCGTGAAGCCCATGAGGGTGCTGTACTAATAAACCGTGGCGAAACCTATACAGTGGATAACTTCGATATGAAAAATCGTAGGATCCATGTAACGAAAAAGAGTGTAGACTATCATACCCAAGCCCTTAAGAGGATCGACCTTAAAATTGTCAAGATCTTAAAGAAGAGGAAATTTTCAGATTTTAATTTATACCTTGGGGAGGTTGAGGTTACAGAAGATTATTATTTATATCGTGTTATGGCTTATAGTAAGGTTCTTGGGACTTTCCCCTTGAATTTACCCCCTTTGAAGTTTAGGTCAACCGCCCTCTGGTTCACCATACCTGATAAACTGGAAAATTATATGAGGAAAAGATTCGGTGATGAGGCCTTTGAGGGTGGTTTGCATGGTTGTGAACATGCTATCATATCACTGTTTCCTTTACATGTGCTCTGTGATCGTATGGATATTGGTGGCTTGTCAACTGCTCATCATCCCGACACTGGTGCGGCCACTATTTTCGTCTATGATGCCTTTGAGGGTGGTATAGGATTGTCTGAGAAGGCTTTCACATTATTTGAGGATCTTGTCGCTTCAACTTTTGAACTTGTGGATTCTTGTGATTGTGTAGATGGTTGCCCATCTTGTATATATTCTCCAAAATGTGGAAATGATAATAAACCATTGCATAAGGGGGCGACTAGGAGTATACTCGCATACTTGGGGAGTGTGACAAGTAAACCTGCTGTGGATACTCCAGAGGGTGAGGATCTTGGATTTGAAGTTGAAAGTGCATATTCCGAAGTTTATTCTCTTTATAGGGCTGGTAGGTTTGCTGATGCTAAGTTGAAACTTCATAATATCCTCGAAGAGAATCCTAGGGATGCTAGGGCTTGGTATCTTATGGGGGCCATCCTTTCAAGTCAGGGTGAAAAGGAGATGGCAGCATACTTCCATGGGAGGATAAGAAAAAATTAACCTTATCATGATTGTCCCCCCTATTTTTTGGTAAAAAAACGATATGTATATATATGCATATCGATAGATTTTTCCCCTAAACATGAGAGGTGCCTAAATTGAACAAGAATTTAACACTCATCCTATTAATAAGCTTAGTAGCAGTATTGGGAACATACTATCTAACCTACTCTGGAAAAGAAATCCTTAGAATATCCACAACAACAAGCCTCGAGGATACAGGATTACTTGAAGAACTTGAAGCTAAATTCGAAAAAAAATATCCCAACATTGACATCCAAATAGTATCAGGCGGGACCGGAATAGCAATAGAAAGAGGAAAAATGGGGGACGCTGACCTCCTAATCGTTCATGACAAAGAAAGAGAAGAAGAGTTCATAAAAGAAGGCTACGGGACAGAGAGATACCCCTTCGCCTATAACTACTTTTATATCGTCGGCCCAAAGGACGACCCAGCAAATATCAAGGGGACAAAAAGGGCAACAGAAGCATTCCAGAAAATCTTCACAAAAGCTCAAAGAAACCCTCAAGTAAAATTCGTATCAAGGGGCGATAATTCAGGGACACATGCAAAAGAAATGAAAATCTGGAACAAAACAGGCCACTATACCATTATAAAAGAAAAACCATGGTATATTGAAACTGGAAGTGGAATGGCTGACACCCTCAAGGTAGCGGATGAAAAACAGGCTTACACAATCACGGATTCTGGAACTTACCTTGCATACAAGGACAAACTAAATCTCACAGTTTATATTAAAGATGATAACGAGCTTCTCAATGTATACTCAGCAATCCCCATCAATCCAAAAAAAATAAAAAGTGTAAACTATGATGCCGCCATGAAATTCATAAATTTTCTCCTAAGTAAAGAAGGACAAGATATCATAGCAAAATATGGCAAAGACAAATACGGAGAACCATTATTCATACCTTGGAAAATCAGACCCACAAACCTGGACCACGACTGATTCACCTTTTAAAGTATTCGATCCCTAGTGGTGATGTGATTTGAATGAAATATTACAAGGTATTCTAAAAGCATTGGAACTTATAATAACATTTGACCCTGAAGTAGTCGATATAACATCACGTACATTGATGATTTCACTTTCATCAACATTATTAGCATCGCTCATCGCAGTACCCACCGGGGCCATAATACATTTTAAAGAATTCAAAGGTAAGCAGGTCATCATAAATATAATCCAGACATTATATAGTATACCTACGGTTTTAGTTGGATTACTTGTATTCTTACTAATTTCAAAATCTGGACCTCTAGGATCCTTGAACCTTTTATTCACTCCAGCTGGTATGATAATCGCCCAGGCTATACTGATATTGCCTCTAATAACCGGTTTTAGTATAACAGCCCTTAGGGGTGTTGGTGATGATATCGTAGATCTTGCAAGATCCTTGGGGGCTACGGAATACCAGACACTCTCTACTTTAGTTTCTGAGGCGAAATATGGTATAATTGCTGCCATAATCCTAGGTTTTGGCAGGGCAATATCAGAAGTTGGTATTGCCATAATGATTGGTGGGAACATAAGGGGCTACACTAGGGTTATAACAAGTGCAATGTCCCTTGAAACATCCAAGGGGAACCTAGAACTTTCAATAGCCCTTGGAATAATACTACTCATGATCTCACTCCTAGTAAACACTCTACTAAATTACTTCCAAGAAAAGTGACAGAATATGCTCAGATTACAAGGAATATCCAAAATATATGATGGAAGAAAAGTATTAGAGGATATAAACCTTAAGGTAAAGGCTGGGGAGACGTTAGGGATAATAGGCCCCACTGGTTCGGGTAAAACAACACTACTTAGGATCATAGACCTTCTTGAAGAACCCACTACCGGTAAGATAATATTTGATGGTGTGGACGCTCTAAGCATGCCAGCATTCAAAATAAGACGGAGAATAGGTATGATATTCCAAGAAACGCCAATACTGAGAGGAACAGTCTATGATAATATTATCTATGGACTTCGGTGCAGGGGTGAGAACCCTAAAAAGAGGGAAATAAAAAGGGTTTTGGAGCTTGTGGGCCTTAGGGGATATGAGGATAAGGATGCTCGAAGGCTTTCTGGTGGGGAGAAACAGAGACTTGCCTTTGCACGCGCACTCATAAACAAGCCAGAACTTTTGCTTTTGGATGAACCCACATCAAACTTGGATCCTATCTCAAAAAATCGGATAGAAGAAGCCATAGAGGAATTGAAGGGCCAAGTCACAATTATATTCACGACACATGATCTTTTTCAAGGACAAAGGTTAGCTGATAGGATCGCCATACTTAATAATAGAATAATGCAAATTGGCAATCCAACTGAAATATTTAGGAGGCCGGCTAACAGTTTCGTGGCAGAATTCGTCGGAGCCAAAAATATAATAAAAGGTGAAGCAAAGATAATAGAGAAAGGACTCACGCTCATAAAATCCGGTAAAATAGACATTTATTCGTCCAAGCCAGCAGAGGGTGAAGTAATCGCAACTGTAAGACCGGAAGATATAACTGTTTCATGGGCTAGTGGGGATTCGAGCGCTCTTAACCAACTTAAAGGCAAGGTCGCAAGAGTAGAGGAGATAGGTTATCTATTCCAACTACAAGTGGAATGTGGTGATGAAATTTTTTCTGTTTATATGACTCGAAAGTCGTTCCATGATATGAATATAAAAGTTGGTTCTAGCGTTTGGATAGAATTTAAAGCTTCAGCAGTTCATATAATTAATCGATAAAATTAGTTTTTTATCATTATACGTAGGATCTAGTATATTGGAAGATCACGCCCATAAATGGTTTAGCCTTTTGCGGAAGTGTATATGGGTATATGAATTGGCTTGGGAATGGGCATCGAAAAGTTTGAAATGCGTTTGTGACACTCTTCTTTACTCAAATTAGGCATGAATACTGCTGGTGTGATCCTTTCCTTAAACTACTTGTTATTACTTTGTATTTAAATTGTACAAGAGAATGTAATAATATATATTTATATATTATTATTGCTAATGGTTTTTTGATGATAAAGGGAGGTGGAGTTGGATTGCAGAGGAAGGTTTTTCTTTTATTGTTACTGTTGACTTCCTTGGTTTCTGTGGGCGCTGTTTCAGCAGCAAACAGCACATGTGAAGTAGGCCTGAAAATAACCTATGAATACCCCGATGATATAAACCCAACAATAGAAAAACTCACAGACTCCAATGGACAAGAAATAGAATTCCAAAAATACTTCGACCCAGCAGCAAACATCACCAAGATAACATTCCAACACCCACAACCAGAAAAAGGATTCAACATAACAATAAAAGCACCAGGATACCAAACAACAACAAAACAATTCACACCAACCAAAAACCCAACAAACCCACAAGACCCAAAATACTACACACACCTACAAATACAACTAAAAGCAACACAAACATACAAAATAGGAAGGGAAGTGACCCAAAAAGCCAGGAACTTGCTCAAATTTAACAATACAAGTGAAATTCTTGTAATAACAACCGCTGGTATAGTTAAATATAAAAATAGCACTTCGGAGGATGCGATTGAGGGCATTTTAAACGAAGCAAAGGGTGCGATAAGCTATGGAAAAGGGAATCTAATAATCCTTAAAAAGACAGCTGTTGACCCTCTAATATTCGCATTTGTCATCAAAAAGGGCAATGACCTAATATTAGCTTATTATGTCAACAACACCCTCATATACAATGGTACAGTGTCCCAAAACATGACGCAAACACAATGGAACAACCTTGTAAAGAAACTAGGAGCAAATACATTCCCAATAGCAAGCCTAGCAAACGCTTGGGCACTAGGAGCCCCAATAGACTTGCTAAAAGAGGCAGCATTCCACGGACACCTATGTAGTGGTTGCATAAGCGGATATGCAATGAGTAAAACACTCTACATATATTATCCCCCCATAGTAGACTTCTCAACAGGATCCCCAATAGAAATGACAAGTTATATAACAATTGGCGTGCCAGGAGGATCAGATGACGACGCATTAATCCTAGCACTTGACACAACACCCGGAAAAAGATCATACATGGGATACAACACCACAGAAGATCCCAGCCTCGTGGGCTTCATAAGATGGAACAGCCAACAGAAAAAAGGAACACTCATAGTCATGAAATTCGATGAAAATGCCCTTAAAGCCGCCTTCCAAAAAGAAACAGGTATAACAGTAATAGATGATACATTATCTGAACTCAAATTCAATGCCTGGATGGTGAAAAAAGTTACAACCGACCCAACATCAGTTATTACAATCGTCAAAGAACTTGAAAACCTAACAGAAGAACAATACTATTACCTAGCTGGCAGAGAGGTCAATTATGCCCAGGTAAATGAAACCCACGGCCTCGACATGAACTATATTAACAACCTCAATCTCCCAAAAGCCACAAGGGCGAACAACACCCTACAAAAGGGTAATCTAAGCTACGAAGATCTTAAGAAAATAGGAGCAGATGCTGCGAACCTTGTAAAGCAAATTTTCATGAACGAAAAGGGAATCCAACTCGAAAAAGATGACTTGAACATCGCGGTTCTAACATCAGCTGGCTACGTTTATCTCAATGGCCAACCCACAGATCCATGCTACGATGGAATATTCGAAGTCCTAGGGGCTAGATTGAGTAGAAAGAATCTCCTACCCGTACATCAACCATTCTACAAGCCACTCTGGTTCACATTCGTACTAAAGGGATATGATGGCAAAACCTTAAATTCAGTCTTCATATTATATGATCCCACAACAGGACAATTAATAGCAAAAGGATCATCTAATGGGACAAAAGTGAACGACATCGGACCAGAAGCTCTAAATGATCCTGTGAAAGACAATGCAAATGCACAAGTATTTGGATCAGTATACTTCAATATCGAGAGTATAGCCAACGCATGGAAATATGATGTACCATACGACCAGCTAATGGCATTCCTATTCCATAACCATGTCTGTCCAGGAGTGCAACCAGGATTCTTCATAACAGAATATGCACTTGAAAACTATCCACTCACAGAAGGCCAGAAATACCTATGGTTCGGTACAAGCATTTACTGCAAAGACGACGCACTACTCTATCTAATGGGTGTAACCCCAGGAACTGGAACATACTTTGCAAAGAGAGTACTCCAACAAGAAATAGAATCGCCTATGATCCCAGGCGGAAGCGAAGAAGGCATACTAATAATCTGGGATGAAATAAACAATGTGGGAAAAGCCATTTCATTCACTTTCAAGTGGCCAACGTTCGATTTAAGTGACCGGAGAACAAGGAATGCCATGTTCGAAAAATGGGCCGCAGCATTTATAATGCTCTACAAAGGTGAAACACCAAATTACATGCAATCACCAATGGTACTGGCAAAGGGGAGTGAAAAGTGGATAACAAGGGAAGAATTTAATTACATTATATCAGGTGCAGCTGGAACACCAATATCATATCTAAGATCAATACCAGATAGACAATTCTCTGATATAGTGCCAAGCATCCCTAGCAGCCCCAGTTCTCCAAGCGTTCCTGGCGTTCCTGGTTCTCCAGGTACTCCTGGCATTCCTAGTGTTCCTGGCGTTCCCGGTGTTGGTGGTGGTTCTGGTGTTTCTCCTGGTTTCGTTGGTTCTTTTGTAGGTGTTGCTTCAGGGGCTGCTGGAGCTGCTGCTTCTCCCGGTCATGAAGGTGAAGGGGGTAAGGCTTATGAAGTTACAAGGGCTTCTTCTGGTGGCGGTTCAACGGGTAGAGGATGGTACATTTATGGTGTCATAGGAGGTCTTATATTGATCGGTCTTGCAGCGTTCGGGTTCCTCAGAGGCGGCTTCAAAATCTAACCCCCTCACCCACACTTTATTTTCCTTTTTTCAGATTAGTGGAGAACATGAGAAAATTTAATTTAGTTCTCTTTTTTGGTTGGTATTATCGGTTTTTGATTATGAAGCGTCTTGGATCTGTGTCGATATCAACTAAAACCGGTTTATCATGATTAAGGGCTTCATCAACCGCTTTTTCGAGTTCTCTTGGATCTTCTACTTTGATTCCTATTCCTCCGCAGTTTTCGGCGAAGCCTGCGAATTCGCAGTCCTGGAGTCCTGTCTGCCATATGGGATAGTTTTCAACCTTCTGTTCTTGCATTATCATGGCCAGGTGTTTATTGTTGAATAGGAATACTTTTATGGGAAGTTCATATTTTACGGCTGTTAGGAAGTCACCCATTACCATTGAGAAGCCGCCGTCACCTGTTATGCATGCAACTTGTCTTTCTGGATATTCTAGTTGGGCTGCGAGGGCTGCTGGCAATCCGAAACCCATAGATCCAAGGTAACCGGAGAATAATACGCGTTGTGTGCTCTTCATTTGGAAGTTGCGCCCGAACCACCAACCATTCTCGCCAACATCCAATGTTATTATGGCATTATCATCTAGTTTCTTGTTCAGGACGCTTATGATATATTGTGGTCTTAGAGGGGTGCTTTTGGGATCTGCTTCTTCTTTGAGTAGTTTTAACCAGCGACTTTTAAGTTTTTTCATCCTTTTCCTGTAGTCTTTCTTTTCATCTTTTTTTATAAATTTAAGGATTTTTGGGATTACAATTGCTGATCTGCCAATTATACCTGCCTCGACTGGATATCTTCTGGCTATCATCATGGGGTCGATATCAACTTGTACCATCCTTTTTTGGGGTATCTGTGTAAGATCAGAAAATGATGAACCAATAACTATAAGAAGGTCTGAATCTCTGACAAGTTCTGCAGCGGCTGTTGATCCTATGGTTCCGTGGCTGCCCACATATAATGGGTGGTCTTCATCAACTATGCCCTTTCCCCTGAATGTTGTTACAATAGGCGCATCTATTCTTTCAGCCAATTCTATGACATGTTCCCTGGCTTCTAGGCTCCCGAAGCCCGCGATTATGACAGGCTTTTTTGAGGCGTTGATGATTTCAGCTGCCTTTTTGAGGTATTTTTCGTCTGTTGTTATGCTCCTGTTTGGGATGTTGTTTTTGAATGGTTTTATTTTTTCGTCGCACTTTAGGCTTTGTATGTCCCTTGGAACATCTATGTGGGCGACTCCACCAAGTAGTAGTGCATGTTTTATCGCGGCAGTCACAAGGTTGGTGGTCTGGTCCGGTGATACTAGTGTCATGTTGAATACAGAGAATGGTTCAAAGAATGCGTGTTGGTCTATTTCTTGGCTTGCACCAGTACCTATCCTGTTCCTTTCCACTTGTCCTGTGATTGCAAGTACAGGGGCCCTGTCGAGTTTGGCATCATATAAGCCCGTTGCAAGGTTTGTTACTCCTGGCCCCGCTACTGTAAGACATGCTGCGATATGTCCTGTGAGTTTGGCATAAGCAGATGCCATGAAAGCTGCTGTCTGTTCATGCCTTACTTGTATATAGCGTATATTCTTGTTTTTTCTCAGAGCATCTACTAGGCCGAGGGAGGAGGTCCCAGGGATCCCGAAAACGTATTTAACGCCCCATTCTACCATCTGGGCGATGAAAACATCAGCAACTGTATTTGAAACCGGTTTAACACCCTCTTTTGGGGTGAGTTTTACAAAGAGGCTCTTTGAGGCGTTACATACTGGGCATCTCCACTTTCTTGGGAGTTCTGAAAATTTTTTCTCCTCTTCTTTTTCGCTGTAGACATAATTACATACTGTGCATCTATACTCTGCCATTAAAACACCAAATGTTACTTTTTAAGGATTCCTATGATTGGAAATCTTTCTAGGAATTCTATGCCATGTGGTGCCTCCGATATTTCATCTGTTAAGTCTTCGCCAGCTCGGTGTGTTACTTGATGTTCACCATCTTTCCATAAGAAACTCTCAGATACATCATAGACTTTGCCATTACATGCAACATATGCTGGGGCGCCATCCTTACCATTGAATTTTTTAAGATCCTTTAATGCGAATTCTATCAATTATAGCCCCCCCAAAAAAAGAGAAAAAAATTGAAAAATGGAAAAAGTTCTATTCAAGGAATTTTCTCACGAATGGTGATGTTTCACCTTTTCGCATGAAATGTCCTGAGGGTCCTTCACCTAGGAATTCTGAGAACCATGCTTCGTGTTGTATCTCTTCGTGTAGGATCGAGAGTGAAAGATCATAAGTTCTATGATCTTTACCAGCTGTTATGTTACATATGTGTGTGTATTGACGTACAGCACACCTTTCTGCCTCTACAAGGACTTTTAGTATCTCCATTGTATCATTGGTTTTTTTTAGGTAGGTAGGCTGGTGGACAACCAGATATGTCATGGAAATCCTTCATGTTCTGGGGAAGTTCCCCTCCAAGCTCGTATATTCTTGGAACAAGCGCTTCGAAATGATTCCTGTCCTCTATCCTCGCAGCTTCCGCTATCTCTTTCACGCCTTCGCCTTCAAGTCCTATAAGGTTCGCTCTGAGTATAGTATAATAGTAGAATGTTGTAAGTTCTGCAGCAGCATTTTTAACCAAAAGTTCTACGAGTTCATCAACATTTATCCCAGATTTTTCAACCATTTCACGCGTAACCTTAGCCATTATAATACACCATCTCATATTTATTAAATGACGATCATAATAAAGCTTTTGTTAAATTTGGAATTCCCATCTATCTAGGGCCACACCCAATATCATCATAAACAAAGCCTATTAGTGAGCTTATTGTTGCAAGATCTACGTTACCTTCACGTTGACATTCTGGGATAAAATCTTCCATGACTACGAAGATCATAGCACCCGCTGCGAAACCCAAAGCATATGGTAGTATGCCAGTGAAAATTGTCACCATCAAGGCCGCCAGTACGCTTATGATGATTTCAACAAGGCCTGATAATTGCCCATAGAAAAAGATTTTCCATTTTGATCGTCTTTCACCGTACGGCAGTGAAGCAGCAGCGCCTTCAAACAAATTTCGCATGCCAATCCCAAACGCAAGAGAAATGGGTGCTGTGATATTCCCCTTCTTTACAACTGCACCGAAGGCCACGCCCACAGCAAGACCTTCCGGGATATTATGGATTACAATAGCAAGAAAGAGCAGCCAATTTTTTATGCCAATTTGTTTTTAATCCTTCAGCATCTTCTACCGGACAGACAAAGTGCAAATGTGGTATTATACGATCTACCAGGAACAAGGATATACCACCTTGCCAAAAAATCTTAAGGTTGCGGATAACCAACTTAAAGGACCATAGGAACTAAATAGTTCTATTGATGATGTGAGAAGAAACCAGAAACTCGCAGCTATCATCACACCAGCGGCAAATCCGAGCGATGCATCAGGGAATTTCCTCTTAGCCTTGAAGGCTATGAATACTGTTGGGGCGCCAGCAACTGTCATGAGCCAAGTGAAAACTAGTTGCCAAAAAGGCATTTATAACTGCCGTAAATGCATACATCATAGATATTAAACTCCCTAATATAAAATTACGAAGTTACCACTCGGATTATAAATTGAGCTTTCATAGCAAATTTCTTCATAACACTCATTAATTGAAAATAACCCCCCCTAAATGGCGTTTGGACATTGCAAAATATTATGGAATTCAAAAAAAGTTATAATTTCTTTTTTGTCTTTATTAGGAATATCATCCCTTAAAGAGTATATCTTCTACTTTTAAGCAAAGTATGGTGTTGAATCACCTTCGAGTTTCATAGAATATAGGGTTAAACTTTGGATTGGCCAGGATTAAAATATGATTTTTCAGGTTATTATCTACAATATTATCGGTTACTTTAGAGTGCTAAAATAAGAAATCTTTTTGCTCCATGGCTCTCTATGAATATGCTCTCTTTTTTTTGTATAGTGAAGAAAAGAGCACAGATTATAAGGATATGAAGGGTGACATATACAAGTTTAAAGTTAATGAAAATGGCTTGAAAACTGCTTTCATTGGAGTTATCTGGGAGGAAACCTATAATGCATTTTTATAATGCGATAAAAAAACATTACTTAATTCCACTAGGAGAGATCAACATTCAATGGATCCGTTGCACCACCACCAAGAATATGCTACTGGAGTAGTGGAAGGAATTTCAAGAAGATCTGAAGTTGAATGATATGATGCCTTTTTTTGATATAATGCTTTGGAGGGAGTGGCCATTGTATTAGGCGTTTGAAATGGTCCATATTGTACCCGCCAACAAAAAGAAGGAAAAAGATTCTCCAAAAGTATCACGAAGGAGGTATTGGATATAATTGGGGGGCTGTTCACACAGTAACATGTAAATTACTGGAGTTTGAAGTTTTCCACTTACCAGGGGTAAAATATGCCCAATATGGGGATAGTTGGAACCGGAAACTTAAATACAAAAAATTAGATTAACCATGATATAACGAATTGGATTGGCTAAGATCTTATTCATATTTTAAGATACCTATAATCTCTAATTTTAATGTTTTTATACCCATTTGAACTTTTATGATGTATATTTGTTCACTGGGGGGCGTGTCTTAATACTAATTTTGGCTTCGTCACTTTTAATCACCTTTTTCCTATGAATCCCTATGGTATGACTAAGAGGCGATTAAAGGTTAGCTATTCTTTGCAGATGACTAAAATTGAAAAATAGCAGTAAAAAGAGTCCAAAATTTTATTTGGGGGGGTCAAGTGGGATTTTATAATTTTAATAATACAATTCTGAATTGGGAAAATTTTCATGATTCTTCCATGAGATACTCTGCAATAAATCTTGCAAATTTGTATATCCTCAGGTTATTTTGTAAATTATTCATAAATTTTTTCTATATCTATTTCAGCATACATATGGACTTCCTGAAACCTGCAGCCAGGGCGAATTTATCCACAAAATCTTCTGGTAAGACTTATATCTCTCCAAGTATTTCTATCACTTCACTGTAAGTTTCCCGGTTTAAATGATCATTTCACCAATATCAAGAGGATTTTAGGGAAACTTCTAGCTACCTTTCAACAGCCCTTTCAATGTGACATCCTTTTTCAGATATTCTAGGCCATGGGACTGATAACTCCTTACTATTTTCAGGTATTCTCTTAATCTTTTAATTTTGATGAGATTTCATTTATAATCCTTGGCAGGCTCCTATCGATGGCTATTTTCGCATCCTATCAATATTTCCTATCCAAATATTCTGAGATGATATTTTTTTCTCAAAGATTATCCTTCTATCATCATCTTTCAAAAGTATTACACCTTTGACGATATCATAATTCAAAAAGTGAGGACAACTTAATAAAGTTTGCATCTCATTAAAGTGGCTGAGATAACCCCACTGAATTTATTTCAGTTTTAAATCAGGCATAAGTACGATCAAATCCAATTCATGGCTTTAACATTTTTGGAACGTCTTCGGGATCCAAATATTGGAAACTCATGAAAATTATTGAGTTAATAACCTAACGAATGTTATTAACGATCATCCCCCATCAATTTGCAGAAATAGTAAAGAATAGAGCTCACTTACTTTTATAGGAAAGTTTTTCTATGAACATATCCAAGTCGTGAAAATATTGGGCTCATTAGATCTGAAAATATTTTGTCTTTTCAACTCTACCAGGGGAATTTTTCCAAGAGCTTGAATATTCTTCTTTTTATCTAGCACATAGTGAAACTACCATAATTTCATGTTTTTCTAAGGGCGATAGATAAGATGGTGCAAATACAATTCTTTGTTCATATTGTTTTTTTGAGGCTAGTCTCTGGTGTTACCAGTATTTGTTTATGTGTTCTCTGATTTTTGGGTTTTTTGTTAGAAAGTTATGGATTTCGTTATAGATCATTGCTCCTTTTGTTGATAACTCTTCTTCTTTTTCTAGGACTTGAGTTGCGAGGGAATAATCGCCTTTTTTCATATATTCTAGTCCACTTTTCCATGATTTATATGATTCTAGGTATAGACGATCTGCTTTTAAATATGATCCTATTAGTTCCTTGTATGGTCCATCAGCATACTTATATGCTTTTTCTTCGAATGAAATCATCTCCTTTTGCTTTTCTATTATTTTATCTGCGTTGACAATGGCCTTGTCTAGCTCTCCTTTACTTGCGAGTTTGTTGGTTTCATCGATTATTTCACCTTTTTCATCATTAATTTTACAAGCTTGTGACATGTATTTGTCCCTTTGTAAGTTCTTATATTCAGTGTAGGTGAAATAACTGATCATAGTTATCGTAATAATCAATATTATTGGTAGATATTTTCTCTTCAGTTCTCGGCACCTCCTAGTTTTTTTTTGGTTGGTTAATTTTCTTCGTATTTTCTGGGCATGATACAGTTGTAGACAGCCCCCCTTTTTAGTGTTTTTTTGCGATATTCATTGATAACCTGACTAATAGTTTACGAGAGAAATAATTAGAGATTTTTCACTGTTCATTTAAGTGAGTTCTAGAAATCATGGACTGCCTTACCATACTTTTGGCATACTATTGGAATTGCTGAAAATTTAAAACATTTAACAGTTGATGGTTCAATCACTATTATCTGGTAAGCACGCTTAAAAATAAGAAAAAAATGTAAATGAATATTAAGAGTATAGCCTTTGGGCGGGTGATCCCACCTTTACTCCTCAGAAATGTTATAAAAATGAAAATCAATGATATTAGAAAAATTGATACAATGTGGAATTCTCTCAGATCAGTTACCGGGATTGGTCTAATAACTGCTACCATACCCAAAATTAAGGTAGAGTTAACGATTGTGCTTCCCATTATGTCACCTATTGCCAAACCTTTGTAACCATGAAGTATTGAAATGGTTTCAAATGCGAGCTCTGGGAGAGAAGTGCCAAAAGAGATCAATATTATACTTATAAAGAAAACAGGAACCCCTATTTCAGCCGCGATCAAAAGAGCATAATGAACCAAATATCTAGAACTAAGTAAAAGAATTATTAAACTTGCTGAAAACAAGATTAAACTCAATAGAAATTCTCTTCTATCGACTATCTCTTCCTCTTCAAAACCTCCCAGCCTATAAACCAGCAAACAATAAACAATGAATACTATAATCAAAAATAGACCATCAAAATTGGATAAAACCCCATCCAAGACCAAAAAGATGGGTAAAAGGGCCATGAAAAAAGGATAAATAAGTTCATTTTTGATTTTACTAAAGCTAACTTCCCCAGCAACCAATACTGCGCTTCCTATAATCAGGGACAAATTAACAACATTAGAACCAAGAACGTTTCCCAAGGAAACTTCTGGCACGCCCTCCAAAACAGAGCTTATACCAACAACTAATTCAGGTATACCAGTGGCAACAGCCATTATAATGAAACCGGCAGCAAAATGGCCCAATCTAAGATACGAAGATATTTTAGAAATGGATCTTGTAGTTACTATGCCACTTAAAATGAGCAATACCAAAAATAATGTGAATATCAGATAATTGTACATGTTAAAATTTTAATTTTCGATAATATATAAAATTTTCATGATTAGGCTCCACAATGGGTGGATTTATCAGGAAAAAACATCCCCCCTTGCTTTATTTTCTATGTTGGAATTGAGGGGGGTTCCCTTAAGATGTTTCATATGCAAATTTATATTATCCATGGGGGGGTTCTGACTCTTATAGTTTAACTAACTAAAATTTTCAAAAGAATCTGTTTAATTATTGAGAAAACTCCACCCCCTTGCTGGTAAGGTTTGATCGTGAAAAGTATATAAACTCGAGAAATTTTTCTAAAAGATTAATATGAACCTGGTAAAAGAAGATAAGAAATTTGAAAGTATCAGTGAGCTTTTAAGTTTTCTAAGAATTTAGTTTGGATGTTTATTGTTCATCATAAGATTATGTGTTATTCTTAAGATGAGAATTTATACCGGATATTTCCCAGTTATGAGCTGGGAATCATATGGTATGATTACATCTGTAAGGAAGGGTGCGATTTTGATCTCTTAATCTACTGCTATTCCTATCTGATTGGGTAAAGCCCCATAACTTAATATCGATCATCTCCAATGATTTTATAAAAGAATTCCTTTTCTAGAAATTTAGGGAGAGTATAGGCTATTTTCTCCCCTAAGCTGTTCTTTTCAAAATTCTTGGAATGTCTTCTTCGGATGATGGTCTACATGAGAAAAGTTTATATTGAAATAATTATATTCAATAGGGGGGTGTGAAATGGCCAATTTTATTATAATTTCCTCACATGTTGGGATTACCAATTGGGCCTTTTTCAGGGCTATTCTGTCCATAAGATGGGTGTCATCTGCGAATAAATTTATAGTAAAGGGGGGATCCTTTTGGAGTAGATGTGCATGTGACCTCTCAACTCAAGTGTTAAAAACTCGGTATTTGTTAGATTATAATTTCATAAGAAGTGGGGGGGTCACTTCCCAGTTCAATGGATCATTACTAATTGGGGGGGTTACTTGTCCATGGTCTTCATAATACAATTTTAAACCCATTATTTACAAGGATACACATCAAATAATTCCCTTTAATTGTCTTTAGGTGAGTTTTTTCCATGTTTTAATGTTTTGCTGATTAAGCTTTGGCTTTTTCTTAAAGGTTTATATGTGAGAGTTTTGATCAGCGAACTTTGGAGTTTTGTTGTTCAAATCCAAGTTTTTTTGACTTTTTTGTGTTGGAGTCTATTGGTATATGTCCATTTGGACGCAGTAGAGTTCTTCTTCCACGTTTCTTTTTTTCATCTTCTTTTTGGAGGATTTTTTTATTTGGATTGGTTCCACTTCAGGGAGACTGCCATCTAATGGTATGAATTTGGCAACCTCTACTATCTCCCTTTTTCTCTTTTTCTCGGGCAAGTGGATCACCTAAATGTTATTTTGATCCCCCACACATAATAATATTATCACTAGCTAGTATGTGGTTTTTAAGTGTTGAATTGAAAAACCAAAAAAAGGGCTCAAATGTTATTTGAGGGTAAGTTTTATCCAGGGGGTTTTTGTTACATGGTGGAGTTTATAGCTCATAGGGGGGCTTCTTATTTTGAACCTGAGAACACTTTGAGGGCTGTTAGAAGGGCTGTGGAGATGGGAGCTGATAGGATTGAAGTAGATGTTCGCCTCAGCCAAGACAATGAACTCATTGTGATACATGATCCCACCGTGGATAGGACGACAAATGGCACGGGCAGAGTAGATAATATGACATTCCAAGAACTTAGAAGTTTAAATGCTGGGAAGGGAGAACATATACCAACATTACAGGAAATCATAGAATCTGTTAGGGATGTGAAACTTGTAATAGAGATGAAAATCCCCGGTATTGAAGAGATGGTCTTAAAGACCATCCATAAAAACAGGCTAGAAAATGTATTGATAACATCATTCTATCATAGAAGCCTCCAGAAAGTTAAAATTTTAAACGATAATATAAAAACTGGAGTAATATTTTCATGCCAACCTCTAAGACCAGAAATATTAGCATTAGACGCTGATTCAGATGCAATATTCCCAAAAGGAAAATTTGTAGACCCTGAAATGATAAAAAGAGTTCATGAACATGACATACTCATATACCCATGGACAATAGACAATCCAAAAAAAGCGGAAAAACTGATAAGAATGGGAGTAGATGGTATCGTGACAAACAAACTGATAGGCCCATACCAGCCAAAAGTTGAAAGAGCGCCTACTTTCACCAAAACAAGTAAAAAAAGAACTTTATGAGGGCTACCAGTATCAGCTACTCCATGCTATCAACTCACCTAAATTGTAGGAGTTCATAACCTTTTATAGCCTTTACTGAAAATCTTTTAAGTTTGAATTCTTTATATGAAGACATATTCCATAATGTTAGGTTTCTCACTTTTCATCCTCACAATTTTTTGAGGATTCTTATTCGCAGAAAAAAAACTTCAACTATTTTTGGTCTTCAGCTTCAAGTAGGTTGTATAAAGTGCGTTACTATCAGTATTATAGTGCTTTCTTTGTCATAGAGGCGTGCATCACCGCAAATTTGTCCCCCCGCATTTTGCATGCCTTTACGAACATTTATAAAATCTGATAGATTATCAATAAAACTTGTACCATTGCCCTTATCATGTCTAGGCGTCTTTTACAATAGTTAAATATACCACAACCATCCCTGAATTCATATAGAGCTTCCCTCGATTTTGCTGGGAAAACATCACCTTGACGAGTTTAAATTGAATTTTTCCTTTTCAAGGTTTCTTTTAATTCCATAATCAGAAATGGCCTCCACACATTAATTTTCATACAATTTATCACGATTATAGGAGATTGATTGTGAACAGTTCTTATATTATCCTCACCATATTCTGCACTATCTGTGGAGGTCGCTATTACCATTTTATCAACCTGAAAGCGCCTCAGCCAACTTTTGAAGCAAAAGTGGGGATTTTAAATTCCGTGAGAACCACTTCGTCTATCAAAATATAAACTGCTTTTTTTTAATTGGACTCCCCCACTTTAAAGGGATTATTTTTGGATAAATAGGAGAGCTGATATGCTAACGAAGAATAACTGATCGATAATATTATTATTTCTTCATATCACTCACTTTCTTGTTGTTTTCCATAAATTTGCCTAACGAGATAAACTCTCCAAAATCCAAAATAAATTTTTAAGAAAGTTTTTAAAATAGGAAAGCAAAATATATATTCATCGAAAAATGGGGGGTGAAAAAGATTAGAAAATCAGTGATCGCACTTCTTCTTTTACTACATTATTCATCACAATTGGATCAGTTTCCGCAGCTACTAACGAAACCAACACATCACCAGGGGATAATACAACCCATAAAATCGCGGATCAAAGAGAAGACATACAATCTTCCCCATCCACAAGCTCTACTAAATCGATTTCAAAGGCCGACCCAACACTTAATGTCACAAAAGGATCCTGGGACATTATAGGCCTTGACCAAAACAAGCCCGAAACTGAAGGTCCAAACCAATACCTTGTACAAATCTGTATCAACAACAATGACACCCTCACAGCAACCAATGTAACAGCAAATTTCACATGGACAACATACAACCAATACATAGACCTTGCACTAGGTGAAACTGCAATAAAAAACCTTGGAGACATACCACCAGGTGCAACAGTATACGCATTCTATCTAATCAATGTTGAAAGGACACAAAATGCGCACCTCACATCAAGAAACTACACAGTAACTGTTAGCGGGACAAACACACCCACATATACTATCACAGGACAACTTTACGTCGAAAAACTCATATCACAAAACCGCAATCAAATAATCTCCATAACAGCAAGTAACACAACACCAGCAATGGGAAGCATAATAACCATCACCATGGTATCAACCACAGCATCAACCTACGACATTGTCAACCTACCACTCGCCTATAATCCAACAATACTCCAACCATTGAATGTCACAACGAGCTATGCCGCAAAAACAACCAATAATGTTAGTGTCATCAATCCAGGGACAACAGGCTTCCTTTCAGTATGGTATTTCAAAGTTATAGGGACAGGACAAACAGAAATATATGGCATTATAACAGACCGAAGCGGTTCAAGCTACCATTACAATGGAGACTACGGTGAAAACATAACAATAGAGGTACCATCCGCAGACCTTGGAATAACGAAGAAAGTGGACAACCCAACACCAAGATACGGTGACACCATCAAATTCACACTGAATGTCACAAACATCGGACCAAACACGGCAGAAAACGTCGTAGTCGTGGATGTTC
>JASFYN010000004.1:77781-184369 GCA_030055615.1 Methanothermobacter sp.
TGTTCTCCCAACAGGACTCACATACCTAAGTTCCAACCCAACAGGAACATGGGACGCCATTGCAAGGACCATCACATGGAACCTCGGAACAATGGCAGCCGGCAGCTCACAAACACTCGAAATCACAGCCCGTGTGGACATGACTGATGTGAATTTCGTAAATACGGCTACTGTTGCTGGCAGCGTATATGACCCATACACTGGAAACAACACCGCAGATGCTACCGTGGGCGTGGCTCCTGAAGCAGACCTTGGAATAACGAAGAAAGTGGACAACCCAACACCAAGATACGGTGACACCATCAAATTCACACTGAATGTCACAAACATCGGACCAAACACAGCGGAAAACGTCGTAGTCGTGGATGTTCTCCCAACAGGACTCACATACCTAAGTTCCAACCCAACAGGAACATGGGACGCCATTGCAAGGACCATCACATGGAACCTCGGAACAATGGCAGCCGGCAGCTCACAAACACTCGAAATCACAGCACAGGTTGCAACAACAAACGCAATACTAATCAACACAGCAACCATCACAGGAACAGTCTATGACCCATACCTTGCAAACAACACCGCAGATGCTACAATATGGGTTCCACCGGCAGCAAATTTAGAAATTAAGAAGTCTGTTGATAATGCGACACCTAATTATGGTGAGAGTATTACATTCACTATATGGGTGTTTAATACGGGACCAGATGTTGCATTGAATACAGTCGTTGTTGATAGGCTTCCTGCTGCGATGAAGTATGTTTCATCATCTGCATCTGTTGGTTCATATGATCCAATGACTGGTTTGTGGGTTATCGGAGATCTTCCAGCTGGTTCTTCAGCGGTGCTTCGAATAGTAGTGAAGGTCATGATGGTAGGTGTGTTTGAAAATGTGGCTACGGTAAGCTCTGAATTTTCTGGTGAGGAGAAGATGAGTAGAGTTGAGGTAAGGGTTACAAAGCCTGCACCTAAACCTTCTCCAGTGCCTTATCCACATGGAAAAGTGCCTATGCAACCTACAGGAGCTCCATTGGCTTTAATGTTATTAGCTGTGCTCCTTGTAATCATTGGACAGGTTATACCATGGAAAAAATAATTTATTCCCTTCCTTTTTTTATTTTATTTGTAGGGGTAGCTAATTTATTTGGATTTTTAACAAATTATAGTATGGTATTTAGAAAGAATTATTGAAAGTCTTTTGGTGGTTATGAGTAGAATTTTCTATGAAGTCGTTAAGAGGAATATGAGATTTTAACGGTTAAGATTACTGCATTTTTACGAGTTTTACGAGCATAAAATAATGCAGCATGGTATACGCGTTTTTACCAAGGTTAAAGTGGTAATTTGTTGTGTATTAAGGAAAGCCCGCAGGGTTGGGTGTTATTATCACCCTTTTGTGACATTTTTTAAAGTGCTTGGTTTAATGGGTCCCTTGTAAATGCAAAGGCGGATGAAGCGGATGTTAGGATAATTTATGGGTTTGAATGCCGTGGATTTTATGAGAGGTTGTTTTCATGCTACTGATTTTGAGAAAACGGCATCCACAGCCGCTTTTGGAATATTTGCGAAGCCGCTTGGAGATTTTCCTGTTTTTTCATGTCATCATTTTCATCACAGGCATTGAAGTTCATAGTCTGGGATATGATGGCCATAGGGATAATGAAAATGATACTGATCTTTTTTGAAGATTGCAGTTGCAAATGCAAGGTCCAAAACTTAAATGATATAGTAGATCATGACTGTAGAAGAGGGATGAGATTGGCAGCTGTCCTTGAAAAAGTCCATATTTTGAAAGTGCATTAAAAAGTGCTTTTATACGGGATGTATATATTGAGAAAAAATGCACCGGAAAAACACGCAAAAAGATACAATAGACATTGCAAAAAAAGTAGTAGAGACTAGGATGATCAAGGATAAAAAGATGATTTTTGCTTACATTTCACAAGGGGAGTATAGAAGATGGTATTTTCAATATGAAAGTAACACGGATAAAAACTTTGAACTTTCCAATCTTTCAACTGATGCAATTACCATGCAAAAGGCTATAGAAAAATTATAATCCAGAAATAAAATGGCTTTCCAAGATGCCTTTTCCATATAAACTGAAGTTGAAAGCCCTTTAGATATACTAGATAGGAATATGGCTATTATTGTGGCCATGCTAATATCACCCCCCTTTCATGGTAAGGCCAATTGCAACAGATTGTGGTATACCATCTAAAATCGAATCTACTGTAATTGTTAAAGTAACATTCCAGCATATGCTTAACAGAACGCTTACGATGTTCTCCTTTACGTTAAATAAACATTTAATCCAAGTAAAGATAATAGCTTCACTGATAAAGTTGGTAGTAACATGTAGTAGACTTCCGAATAGGCTTCATCTATCGGTTCAAAAGCTATTGCTGAGATGAACACGCGCTCAACAAGTGCCATTATAAAAGCAACAAAATGTTTAAGCATCCCAATAAGTATTCGCAGATGACCTCTCAGATCAAGGGAGCTGAACCAGCAAAGAGTCTCCATAATGTTGCTAACAACTACAAAAAAAGGATTATCCCTCTCAAGATTCTTTTAGCATTAAACAGATTAACAAAAGGCGTATTGGAAGGCTATATTTTGATTTTGAGCCCTATTGGGCAATGGTCTGAGCCCATTACATCTGATAGTATCCATGATTTTTTAACTTTGTCTAAAAATTCTTTGTTCACGAAAAAGTAATCCAGCCTCCATCCCACGTTTCTTTCACGCGCCTTTGTCCTGTAACTCCACCAAGTGTATTGTCCTGGTTCTTTGTTGAAAACTCTGAAAGTGTCAATGTACCCGTTTTCGATGAAACGGTCGATCCAAGCCCTTTCAACTGGTAGAAAACCTGAAACGTTACTGTTTTCCTTTGGCCTTGCAAGGTCTATTTCCTTGTGGGCGGTGTTGAAATCTCCGCAGGCTATTATGTTATGTCCTTGATCCTTTTCATGGTTCACATCTTTTAGGAATGCATCATAGAATTCCAGTTTATATTTGAGTCTTTCTTCTGACATTTTACCATTGGGAAAATAAATATTGTAAAGTAGGAAATCATCAAAGTTTGCTATTTGGATTCGGCCTTCAATATCAAATTTTTTTATCCCGAAGCCTTCCCTTAAACTTTTGGGTTTGATTTTGGTGTAGAGGGCAACTCCACTGTAACCTTTTTTCTGGGCTGGTGTGAAGAATGCTCTATAACCTTCAACATGCCTCAATTTCCTTGGAAGCTGTTCTGGGTTTGCTTTTATCTCCTGTAAACATAATATATCTGGTTTTTCGCTGAGGAACCAGTCTAGGAAGCCTTTACGGTATGCTGCTCTCAAGCCATTAACATTCCATGATATGATCTTGAGAGTGGACATAAAACCTCACACAAACCTTTTATCGTTTTATTATAGTTTTCGATAAAATATAATGATATCTACTGATTGACAGTGATTTTTCAAATCTTTTCTAGAGGAGTATTGATCAAGTTTCCGATTTTTTGCCTAAAAAGGGTAGAATGTGGAAGTCCCTTTAAGATTTAGAGATTATCCCTGCCCATAAAATTTTGGGGGATGATTTTAATAACCTTGATAGTAATAGTTTTATTGTATGATGAGGCATTCATTAAGGATTGGGTTTAGTTTCGGTTTGACTTCCGCGGTAATCACAACATTAGGTTTGATGGTTGGTTTAAATTCTGGGACGCATTCAAGGTTTGTTGTTATTGGTGGTATATTAACGATAGCGGTTGCTGACGCTCTTTCGGATGCGCTTGGTATTCATATTTCTGAGGAAGCAGAGGATAGGCACAGTACAAGGGAGATATGGGAGTCGACCATTTCCACTTTCTTGTCCAAGTTTGCTTTCGCATTAACATTTATCATTCCACTTTTATTGTTTACATTGTCAACTGCTGTTTTAGTTAATATTATCTGGGGTTTGTTTCTTTTGGGGATTTTTAGTTTTCAAATCGCTAAGGAACAGAAAAAAGATCCTTGGAGGATAATAGCAGAACATGTATTTATAGCATTGGCAGTTATAATCATAGCACATTATGTGGGTGTTTGGATAGAATTAACATTCTGCTAGAGGCCATCTGAAGCTTCTAATAGGCATATTATGCTTTTTTCATATTATTTCAACTTGCAGTTATGGGAGACTTCGCGGCGTATAATCGATAGTTCGATGAGAACACGGAAAAGTATTTAGCCACAGGTGTCCCGTTGAGACTTGTTTCGTTTCTCCTAAGGTTGTTTTCTCAAGCTATAACTTCCATTGTTGCGAAGTAACTTCTCAGTTTTTTTGAGTTCTTCGCATAGATAAAAAAGGGGGGTTTTGGTGAAGGAATGAATCATTTTTGATACTTCAATAGGTTTTCTTTATCTGTTATCTAGTAGATGGGCTGTACTTCCTCTGAGGATACCGTGAACTTTTATAAAGACTATAAGAAATATTTTGAAAGTTCTTAAATGGATGGATGGAAATGATGGATCGCCTCATTAGAGAAGAAAATTCATTTATCGCAATTAATTTTTCATCGGCTTTTTGATTTATAATATTCAAAATGCATACAATTTTGGAATGGATTTTTTTTTAAGAAACTCCTCCTTGAAATATTTGGTTAATCTATCAGAGAAACGTTTTGAGTTTTTCAGAATTTGCTTTGTTCCCAGATTAATATTCCACCATGTTCCTCATAAATTCGAATAAAGAACTGTTTTTCCCTCATTCATAAAAGAATTAACATTGGATGATCTATACCAAAAAGTTTCTGATATCACAGAAGTTTAAAATTTTTGTCATGCCTTTTCTGAAGCCTTCCCTAGATTTTCTGATGGTGTATCGTTTGATAATTCTATTATCTTCTCTGCTAGCTTTTTAACCGACATGAGCGCCCAATTTCCGTTTTTGTTCTTTATGAAGATTACTCTGTCCCCTACTTTGGTTTTGAAATCTTCAAGCATTTCTCTAGGTATCTTTACATGACATTTACTTGTACTTACTGTGATATCGTTATACTTTCATATGCAATCTTGAAGGGACACCAGAATTTGAAATACTCACGAGAAAGTTTAATGAGCACATAGTGGAAAGGTATGTTCGTTTAAAATACACAGGAAGTTACATAAAAGTAAACGAAGGCAACTTTCCAGATATTTATAACATGCTTGTTGAAGTCTGTGATATACTACATTTAAAGCCTGAATTTTATATGCAGTGGGATTACACTGTTAATGGATTCACCACGGAAATCAGACTTATAATAGTCTTTACATCAGGTGCTGTTGATTTACTGACAAATGACGAATTATTATATGTAATTGGCCATGAAGTGGGCTATATAAAAAGTGGCCATATGCTCTATCATGAAATGGCAGAAGTTATACCTATTATTGGTGAGATTGTAGGCTATACAATGGGTATTACTAACATTGTAGGTTGGAGTTTACAATTCGCTTTATTATACTGGCAGCGTATGTCAGAATTTACAGCTGACAGAGCTGGACTTTTAGCATGTTAAGATGAAGATGTTGCTATCATGGCATTGATCAAAATGGCTGGTGCTCCAAAAAAGTTTTATGATAATATAAGAAAGGAAGACTTCATCAAACAGGCAAAAAGAGTTTAAGGGATATGATTTTGAAGCTCTTGATAAGATCGGTAAGTTTATTATAATAATAGATGAAACACACCCATGGACTGTTATGAAATACTTAAATGGGTCGAATCGGGAGAATATGAGGATATTGTCAAAAAACATGCTGGTGAATCATCTGAAGTTGAATTGAAATGTCCAAAGTGTGGTGTTAAATTAATTGGTAGTGAAAATTTTTGTGGAATGTGCGGAACGAAAATATGGACACGCTAGGATATAAAATCTATTTTCAAGGTCCCAGGATTGATTTCATCCCCTATGATAATTTGTCTCAAATGTAGCATATAATCAGAAAGTCTTTCCTCCAAGTCATAAAGTTTACATTGTAAAAGTATTTTCCTGGCAGGATCCAGTGTTCTGTCCCAAAAAATACTGGGAGTGTATCCTAAAAAATCCCATTAGTCCATCCCCTATTTAATTTTGTTTTCTATCCCAGATCCATCAACTTAAATCCGAAACTTTGGGGAAGGGCACCCATCTGAGTACCGTGTCCTTTAAGCTTATAGCAAACATTTATATAGAGGGATAGTATTATTAAATTATTGTGGGGGGTTAGATCAATATTTCCAAAGTCTTCACAATAGGACTATTTAGTTAAAAAACAGTGAAAAAGTGTTTTTTCTGATTTTTCTCCCCATAAAAAAGAGGGAGGTTAATAATGTTGAATAGGATAGTAGCTATTTTGCTAGTATTCTTTGTAGGGACATTGGCAT
The DNA here is from genome assembly GCA_030055615.1 of Methanothermobacter sp. NCBI lineage: Archaea > Methanobacteriati > Methanobacteriota > Methanobacteria > Methanobacteriales > Methanobacteriaceae > Methanothermobacter > Methanothermobacter sp. The sequence goes on from JASFYN010000004.1 coordinate 84,157, forward strand.
GTGGTGTCGTATCGGCTCAAGATATAACCGTTAATAAGACCGCTACAAAAACGGGTGAAAACAGTGCTACCGTAACCATCGAAGTTACAGGGGCTAGTGAAACCACAACATCAGCAGTAGATCTTGTATTTTCTATAGACAGTTCTGGTAGCATGTATAGTAGTGATCCAAACAATCTAAGGATCGAAGCTGCAAAGAATTTTATAGATAAAATGGATCCTCAAAGAGACCAAGTTGGAGCAGTTAACTGGGATGATGAGGTTTTAGGCTCTGAACCCTTAACCAATGATTTCCAAAAAGTTAAGAATTTCATAGATACCGGAGGAGCCTTTGGTGGAACAGATCTCGACATTGGTTTAAATGAAGCAATAAGATTGCTAGACGAAGGCGGTAGAACAAATTCCAGTAAATTTATCATCTTCCTAACTGATGGGGAGGGATATTATACTCCTAGTGGATCACTTGGTTCACCAGCAGACGATGCTAAAAATAAAGGTTACATTATATACACCATTGGATTAGGTGATTATGTCGATGAAACAATATTACAAGAAATCGCTAATGTAACTGGGGGCAAATATTTACATGCAACTGATGCATCAGTATTGGATTCAATATTCTCTGAGATTTTCCAGGAAATAACAGTGGCAGCCACCAATGTTGTAGTAATCGATGTCCTACCTGATTATATACAGCTAGTCGGACAACCCACAATTTCACCAACTAGCCAAATCATTAACTCTGATGGAACAACCACACTAACTTGGGAAATCGGGAATTTAGGTAAAGACCAAACATGGACCGTCAGTTATAACATACTCTCAACTAGGACAGGAAACCTTCTAACCAACATAGGAGGCGAATCCAAAGTTACCTACACTGATCCAAGTGGCGTGGACAAAGAGATACTATTACCAATACCACTTATAACCTTCGGATCTGAAATCAGCGAGGAAGTTGGATCTGAAGTCAGCGAGGAAGTTCAAGGCGAAACTCTTGTTGTAGCCATGCAAGAAACTGGCATACCATTAACAGGACTAATACTAGGCCTACTTCTAGTATTAGGTGGATTAATTAACCCACGAAAAAGATAGTGGAGGCCTCCTCCTACTTTAAATTTTTTTCTTTTTCAATTATAAGCCCATTATAATAGGGTTAGAGCAACCTTATCCATGACATGTCGGCGAAAACGTAAACCATAATTGTAGGAATTTCTGAAATTTAAGATGAAACACGCCTTCAAATGAAACTTCCATTGAATGTTATTTTCTAAAATATAGTAGACTTCATGGAGTGGTTGTTGTCCATGATGTTAAATGTAACAGTTTCAGATTATATAAGGGCTATGTTATTTTCTGGGCTTCTATTTTATCGGGAAGAGTTTTTAAATGTTAAAAAGGTTTTCAGGAATTGGCTTGAAGCTATATTGTTCAGATTAGGTTTGCTGGATGGGTTCATGGGAAAGCTTAGAAACGGAGAAAATGTAAAGATAGCGAATTTATGGGAGTACTATCGTCTATTATATGCTCAAATGTTAGACCATGCGAAGATTTGGGGTAGAATCATAGAATTCAAATTCAATGGCACGAAACTCAAGTTTTATTTAGGCAAGGACAAAGTAGGATTATTAGATGCTCTTAATGTGTTAAGTGAAACCTTTGCCATAAAACCCTACAAGCATTTGGATGTCAAAAGGAGGGTTGTGGTTGATATAGGCTCCTATATTGGAGATTCACCAATATATTTCGTTTTAATGGGGGCAAGACAAGTATATGCTTTTGAACCTTATCCAAACTCTTATAATCTTCTTTTAAAAAATATCATGGCCAATAATTTGGATAAAAGGATAATAGCATTTAATGAAGGGCTCGGTGAAAAAGTAGGCAAGATAAAAGTAAATGAGGATTATAGGGCCTTGGCCACTTCACGATTGAAAGACTTTTGTAAGGGTAGGCTTGTGAAATTAACAAACTTGGAAGAAATAGTAAGAGAGTTCAATTTAAAGAATGCTTGTCTGAAAATGGATTGTGAGGGCTGTGAGTACAGTATACTTGAAACGCCAAAAAGTATCCTAAAAGTGTTCTGGGAGATGATAATAGAGTATCATCATGGTTATATGAACCTCAAAGAAAAACTTGAAAGTGCGGGTTTCCAAGTCAAAAACACAAAACCCATCCTCTACAGGGTAGGAGATCAAAAGTTCTTGATGGGTTATCTACATGCAAAGAATGTGAAGAAAAACTTCTAACTGAAATTTTTAGACGAGATCTGAAATTGGATTACAATTGGAAAAATAGGGTGAATCTAAATTCTTTTGAGTAATTCTTCAATTTTTTCCAGAAAATCGTAAAAGTCTGGGAGATGCTCTCTTAGGATATTAAAGGCTATCTTATCATCGATTTTCCCATAACGATGAACTAGTATGTTCCTATGCTTTCATAGCTCTAAGTTTTTCCCCGAGTTCCTCGTCGATGATATTCTCCCGCAAAAGATTGTAGAATATGTCTTCATCTTCCCTTGGAACCCCAAGTTTGAGATCTGAATTTAAAATAGAGCATATGTCAAAAATGTTGCCTATGGAAAATTCTAGTCTTTTATATATACCATCTTTCACGAGTCCAAGCCTAGAAAATTCCTTAAAAGTTTTGGGGGGGTGTTTTCCTCCACTAATCTTATACTTTCTTCTATTTCTTTAAATTTTGTCCTGATAATGCTCTTCCTCACCAATCTTCGGAGCCCCCATTAAGGTTTATTCTATTGGTTTTTCTCCAATATAATCATAGAAACTGTGTTTAAAAGCGTCGAATTTTTTTATGGTCTGCCAAGCGATATCATGTAGGAAGGTTTCATCCGGACAATATAATTACCTTCCCCTTCAGCACTTCAACCTTGATATATAATGGGAGGAGCTGGAAAAATTTGAACATCGAATATCCCAAGAAGTTCCTTTAAGACTCTGAATCTGAAATCTAATGATTCTTCCACATCCCCATAATAAATAAATCTATATCATTATATTCTTTATCATGGGCTGCTGATCCATACAATATTATGAATTTTACCCTAAAACCTCTAATTGCTTTTATCCTATCAAGAGCCTTGTTCACCATTTTCATAAGATTCATGGTATTGGATTGTCCTCACTGATACTTATTTTGGGAACATGTAGAATCGCCGTGGACGATATCCCCACTAGTTTTATTGAAGGGTTCTTTATGGGTTTCTGAAAAGCTGGACTTGATCAAAAATATTCCAATTGGTGTTATCATGAGCACATTAGGCTGAGCTGGTAAAAACCGCCAATTTTATAATTTTTGAGACATTAATGATAGCCATTAGAAGAAATCCGAATCCTACCCCGATAATTGCACTTATATCTGGCCTGTTAAATGCTAGTCCAACACCCATACTAACCTACAAAGGCTAAACTTCCATATTTCTTTCGCTCATATCCATTTTTCACATCCCACATGATTTGTGGCCTAAAATGGAGGGTCTTGTTTTAGGTGGTGGTTTTGTTGGTATTGTCTGCGGATCATTTTTTCAGGTCCCCAGATTATTAGGATGATTATCACCGCTATTATGTTTAGTATGAGGGAGTATAGTCCGCCTAGGCTTGTTGCCATTGTTGGAAAGATGAAATGTGACAAGTTACCCATTGTATGGAAGAGCAAAACCGCTAGGATGCTTCTTCCTGTGTTGTTATATATCCATGTGAACAATATTGAAAGGAGGACTGTGCCAAGTATAAAACCCAAAATTGGCACATTACGGTATATTTCCTGTCCTTTCATGAAGAATAGGGGCAGATGCCATAATCCCCATATGATCCCAAGGATTATGCTGGAAATGAGAGCATTATACTTAGTTTGTAATCTGTCGAGGGCATATCCTCTCCAACCAAATTCTTCTGCCATCGGACCGCCAAGGAATAATATGTAGAAAAATGCAGGGATAATAATCCATGGCTGAGACAATACCCCCATTTCAGGGGCTGGTTCGCCACTGAGGATTGCTAGTAAGAAGGATAATCCTATAATGGTTGGCATTAATAAGAATATGGGTATGAGCCAAATTTTCCCGAAGCTGAAATCTATACCCCTTTTCAATAGCTTTTTCGCCCCATCTAATCCCCCACTTGCGTATGTGAGGATAAAGGCTGCTATTGTGGGGCCGAATGGGGCGAGATATAATTTGATGCTCCAAATAGCCTCAGGTAGCCAAAGTAGCCAAGACCAAGCAAAGGCTATTAGAAAGAATATATACAAGTGTTTTTCGGATTTATTTGTAATTTGCAAAGGTGACACCCCCCCAAGGCCGTGATCTAAAATTCTTCCAAGATTCTTGGAACACGAGCACAGTTTGTGTAACAATATATAATTCAATTATATAATAATGGGTTGGGCATTTTTAGGGAAGTCCTTTTTTCAAAAAGAATATAAAGGGGGAAAGTCTTAATAGATTAGTGGCAAATTTTGTGTCCCATAAAAAGAAGAATATTATGCTTCCCAATACTTTTGAGAGGGAATTTCCTTGAAAACCAGCACATTAACAATAATATTAATAATAGCGGGCCTTATAGGGATAGTAGCAGCAGCATATTTGTTACAAGGTGAAGAGACCAAACCTCTAGTGGTTAATGTCACCCAAAAAACACCATATAATGTAACACCTGTCCAGGGAGCTGCGGAACTTGTAGCGATACAAGAGGGTCCTAAAACAGCAATCCCCGGTACAAATGTGACAATAACTTGCAAAATAAAAAATATAGGATCCGAACCAGCTGAGAACATCACAGTAACTTCACAGATATTTGAAAAACACATAGACAGGATAAACCCCAGTGAAAAAGTGGAGTTCACAGTTGAAGTATACATCCCGACTCCAGAGGAAGTTAAAGAATCCTTCGGTCCAAACGCAACACTCTCAAATCCCTTCTACATTGGAGGATACACAGTAATATATTATGACATAAAAGGCAAACATGAAATTAACTCTAATCCACTTAGAATAAACTTGATATAAAGGCTTTTGGGATGTCAAAAAAGGGAATTATGAGAGTGGGATGAGACCTGGATTGTCCCCAGTAATGCATTCTCCCCCAGTATGTGTTACTATGAATGTGTTTTCAATTCCAACCATCCCCACACCCTTGATGCCTTTTTTGGGTTCGATCGCCAATGTCATGTTCTCCTCGAGCGGTTCTTTGAATTTTTCGGCTATCACTGGCACTTCATCAATTAAGAGGCCTATGCCATGACCCAGGAACTTAACTTGGTGGTTGTTGAAGCCCATGAAGTTTTTGCGGAAATCCTCATCAAGCCCTTCTATTATAATATTGTAAATTTCTGATGGGCTTATACCAGGTTTTAGCATTGATGCAATCTCATTCTGGATTTCAACGCACTCTTTGTGGGCTTCAATGGCCTCCCTTGGGATTCTGCCAAAGGTGTATGTCATTGTCTTATCTGTATGATAACCTTCTATTCCAAAGCCAATATCAACATAAACTAGGTCATCTTTTTTTAGTTTTCGGTGGCGGCTTCCGAGTAGTGGTGCTGCTGGTGACAATCCGCGGTTTCCACTGGCCCCGTTGAAGTATGATGGGTATATCGAGGTCTCACCGAAGCCTATGTGCCCGAGTAGCATTTCGGTGTCGAACATTCCAAATCTTGTGACACCATGGTATCCTTCGTCTATCATTATTTGGAAGAGTTTTGCGCCGAGTTCGGCTTCGCTCATACCCTCATATAGGATCTCAGGTACGATGTCTTCGAGTATGTGTTGGTGTTTTTCCCCGGATTTTCTCATTAGTTTAAGTTCATATTCACTTTTTACGGCTCTCACCATTCCTATGATGGGATCAACCTTTTTATATTCTTTGATGGGGAAATATTTTTTGAATCTTTCATATAATCCAAGGGGTAGGCTTTCTGTTTCAAGGTATATCTTTTCTGGGATTTTTTCGAGAGCTTGGCTGGCGTCGCGGAAACTATACATGCGCCTTATATCCTTGAAATTGGATTCGTCCAATGCACGTTCGTAGCTGCGCCTCACCCAGAATATTGGCTCATCATCCTTGGGTATGATTAGGATGCCATCTTGCATTGTCCCAGTAAAATAATATTGGTTTATCTTGGTGAAGATCACTGCCATCTCCCATTGTGGATCTTTCTCATTCAGCTTGGCTTTAAATCGTTTCATACGATTTTCAAGTTCACTGTAGGGCACCTTCAAAAATTTACACCCCCCAGGGCAACTCAAATTTTATAAAAAAGGGGTTAAAAAAATTATTTGTGTGTGGGTTTTGACCCCACACGGGAAATTCTTAAGATATATTGAAGTTTTGTATTATTTTTTGGAATGTAGTCAGATCACTTTGTGGGCTGCTGTAATATAACTGGTATCCTTTGCTTTCATCTATTTTTATATGTACAGCGGTGATAAATTGGTTTCCTTCTTGCCATTGGACGAGAGCAGCGTTTTTACCGGCTACACTTAGACTTTCATCTTTTGATATGATCTGTGAAGGTTCAAGGGATGACTCCATTTGCTGTAACCATTCACTTGGTGATCTAACATAACCTTCACTTGTTGCTTTTAACTCTACCACGGCGAATTCTTCTGTATCATTCCCCAGGTATGTTATAACATTAGCTGATCCATACTTTAAAGTGGGAAGAGAAGCTTCTAATTCACCTGCAGATAAGTTCTCCCAAGTCCCGGGGTATTGGAATGTTATACCATCCCCAGAAAAGGTCTTTTCCGCTGGTGTTCCTGTGCAGCCAAATGTAAAAGCCACAACCAATAATACGAGAATTGGTAAAAACTTTTTCACGAAAAAACCTCCTACAAATTATACTGTTATTTTTGGATAGCCGATAATATAAACCTAGGGAAATTAACCAGGTTGAAATAGATTAATAAAGCAACTTTTCTACACAAAATTATCCTTGTTATTCAAAAAAGTGCCTATAAGAATGGAAACATAGGATCTTATATAAGCAGAGGCATAATTCATGGCTGCTCATGCATTAGATTGCCAAAAAAATAATTAGGGAGAGCATGTTCCCCCCATCACTGAAAAGTGGAAGAATAACATGCTATCTCCCCACATTTTAAAGTTTTCCGCTTCCTTTGAAAATGTAGCCGGCGCCTATAAGGAGTACGATACTTACAACGCCTAAAAGTGCGTAGAATGGCATTTGACTCCCTGCTCCTCCCCTTGAGGATGCCACGACCTCAAAAACCTTACCAGTTTTCCCTGCGGACGATCCGCCACCACCTGGACCTGCACCTGGAACTACTCCAGCAGAAGCTGCTAAACCGCCAGAAACAGTTTCAACACCCCTGCCAACCTGACCACCAATATAACCAGGACTTGATTGACCATTTCCACCAACCTGACCACCAATATAACCAGGACTTGACTGCCCAGGAACGCTTGGAATTCCAGAACCCGGCTGTCCCGGCACTCCTGGCCCGCCCGGGACACTGATCTTCGCTCCAGTAGCCGCTGCAAACACACCCGCAAACCTCTGAAGGCTCGCAGAATTCAATGACGAAACACTCACAACCCACTGATTAAACACAATATTACCACAAGTATGATGGCAGCAAGCAACACCATACTGGTTTACCATGTTTATGTATTCATTGGCAAGGTATGTTCTAGTCTCTACTGTGGGATTCCAGTAGCCTTTCCTTGCTGTTTCAAGTAACCTTGCTATGATCGAAGTTTTTGCATAAGGATTTGCATTATTGAAGAAATCTCCTAAGCCTAGGTTATAAGTGTCCATTACATATATGTTGGCTACTTGATTCCATGTCGATTCTTTCACGAGGCTGGGGTTTGTGACCTGCCACATCCAAAGATTTTCTATGAATGAGTCCATGTATCTGGCGCCATCATAGCCGTTTTCCATCATACCTTTTATCCAGGTTGGGTTGAAGTAACGGCTTAGAATGTCCCTGTTGAGGAATTGTGTGAATGTTTCGATTTTTGCCTCACTTCTGAGATTATTTATATACATTGATGGTTGTGACCCTGAGACCTTTTCTATTGCGAGACTGAGACCACCTAGGTATGCTGCTACCATTGGATGTTCTAGTGCGCCGTAAAGGTTTGAACTTCTACTGAACATTGAAACATTTACTTCGCGGAGATTTTCTTTAAAGACATTTGGGATCCTCACTCCCCAGGTGTCGGTGCTGTAGGCGGCTGACATCCTTTCAATGTAAAAGTTAGCTATTTCTTCTCTGTCCTGCCATGTGTCACTTGCTGGTATGATTTCTTGGAGTCCAGGTGAATATGCTTCTGGTTCTTCTGAAAATATCCTGAGGAGTGAAAGTTTCATGGCCTCTGATTCATTGTAACCTTCAGCTTTTAGTTTTTCATAGATTTTCTGGGAGTTGATTTTAACATAATTTTGGGTGTCATTGGCACTTGCGGCAAGTTTAATGGCCTTGTCAAGGAGGTTTATGATGTCCATGTGAAGATCTCTGTAGATGCCAGAGGTTATGATTGTAACGTCGATCCGTGGCCTTCCAAGGTCTGTTATGAGTTCAACATCTTTTACTCTGCCCCTTGAATCCCACACTGGTTTCACACCTAGTAGGTATAGTATTTCTGATTCCATGACTCCTTGGTGTCTCATTGTTTCACATGCCCATAATACATATGCGATTTTCACTGGGTATTCTCCATGTTCTTCCAAGTACTCTTCTAGAAATTTGTCCACGAGTTTTTTCGCTGTTTCCCATGCAACCTTTGTTGGTATGGTTCTTGGATCGAATGGGTAGGGGTTTCTACCGGTTAGTAGGGCCTCTGGATTCTTTATAGGATCGCCCCGGGGGCCTGGGATTATGTATGCGCCCTCTAGTGCGTTAAGTAAGCTTGTTATTTCATTTTTGGATTCTTGGATCCTCTGGTTGTAGTCTATTGCAAGTTTTAAATATTCTGTGATCTTTGGTGTTGTGTTGCCAAGTATTTTGAGTTGGGCTTCTTCTGGTGTGAGATTATTGAATATCACCTCTTTGAGTAAGAGTTTTGATGTTTCCTTGTCGATTTCATCTGGTAGCATTGCTTGTAACATTTGTATTAGTTGGTCGCCCTGCGGGACAACACCGAGGGTGTGGGAACCATATGGCATATAACTGGCTTTGATATCCTCTAGGCATGCTATGACTTCGTCAATAAACTTTTCAAAGTCCTTTTCTGGGTTGTATTCTAATCCTAATTCTTTTGTTTGGTTTATGATCTCTTGTTTATATGCTTCTTTTAGTGTTGTGTCTGCTGTTTCCCTGTAGAATTTGATGTTATCGTATATGCTTGTTAGGTTGCCGTAGAGACTAGCTGGTAGGAGTACTGGTGTCATGAAATTTATGATTAGCATGTTGGCTCTTCTCTTGTCGAATATGGCCGGTGCATCCATTGGCAGCACGTGTATGATTGGGGTGTCTTGGAGTAGTATTGCACCCCAGTCTTCTGCTGAAAGTCCTGCCTGTTTTCCTGGCATCAATTCCACTATACTGAATATTGAGAGTATTGCATCTGCATCATAGACTTTATTAATCCACCAATAGAATGCTAGTAGTTGGTGTGTCGGTGGCAATTTACCAGTATTATATAAGGTGTTGTTGTCTTGTAACCATCCCCATACTGGTTCTGGTGCAAGTATTATGTTACCAAACTCTAACCGGGGTATAACAATATATTTTCCTGTACTATTGGCATAGACCATGATTTTCCCGGGTGGAGGCCCCCAAACATCTATTACCTCTTTTTTCTTGCTTTCTGGGAGTTCATTGAACCATTGGAGGTATTCTTCCTCGCTTATTAATATAACTTGGCCTTCTTTGATTCTTTTTTCTAGTTCTCCGGGAGCCCATGTGCCGATGTTGCTGCCTATCTCTGCCATTAGTTTTGCTAGTTCGTCTTCTGATGGTATTGGCTTGTCGCCAACGTTGTAGCCTCTTTCTTTCATGGCTTCTAGTAGTCTTTTTATGCTTGCTTGGGCGTTTAGGTAGTAGTCGATGTCAGCGCCAATATTCGCTTTACCGCCACCTTCACTATAATAGGTTATTATTATCTTTTTGAGGTTATTTGGGGTTCTTTTGAGTTTGGCCCATGATAATGTTCTGTCTGCTAACCATTCTATCTGGTATTCTATTGGTTTGTTGTAGATGACCCCTGTTTGGGGGTCTGTTTCCTTTGCACTTATTACTATGGGTTCTATGATTCCATCCATTTCTGCGAATGCAAGTTGGTAAAGTTCGTTTGGTGGTACGCCTTGTATGCTGTTTTCCCAGTCTTGTACTGTTATGTTAGGTGAGAATATGCGGATGCCATTTAAGACCGTTACGTTGAGCTTCTGGAGGTCTTCGATTCCCTTGGTCCAATTTTGGGAGTTGAGGGATCCGCCCCTTGAGATTACTATTGCAACGTCTATTATGGGTTTACCATCTAATAGGAAGTATTCTATTGATTTGGGGTCTCTGTAGGTGTATGTTGCCACTATTACATTGGCTTTTTTTGCTTCGAATGTTCTTATAAGGGCGTCTAGTAGTGGCCCGTCCCTTGCCATGTCACTGTATTCTGTGGTGAGTATACCTACCGTGGGGGAAGTCTCATTATATCTTATGGTTTTGTACCATTGTAGGTAGTTTGTGAGGTTGTTGAATATTTCTGGGGCTTCTGGGTGGTATATTCCCCATAGTGGTCTTTGTATTGGCGGTTCTATTGTGGCTGTGTAATTGCAGAGGGAAACTGCTAGAAAAATTGTGAGGCGTTTTAGGTTTTCATAACATGTGTAGTTGAGGTATTTGAGTGTTTCGGTGTAGCGTGGGTCGTTGGTGTCGATGTTTTGTAGGTGTAATATTGGGGCGTAGTTTTGGCGTGATGATGGTTCTACGCAGATCATCACATATGATCCATTGTTTTTCGCTGTTTCGACTTTGTCTTTTAGGGCTTCCCATACTGGTGCGCTGAGGCCGCTTCTTGTCCCGAAGATTATAACGTCTCCTTTCACTTCATAGGTGAGGTTGCTGTCTGTTCTTCCGGGTTCTCCTCTTATGTTTATTTTGCCTTTGATTGCTGGGTCTTCTGCTACTTTGTTGATTAGTGCAACTTCGTTTGGACTGGAGCTTATTATGAGGATTTCTGGATTTTTTGTTGTGTTTTCTGCTGCGGCTGTTCCTATCATGTAGAATATGCTGATGCAAAGTATGAGTAATATTGTTCGTTTCATTCACACCACCCTTATTAAAATTTACTTTAAATTATATCAAGTAAACTTTAAATAAGCTATTGGTATATAAACATTATCACTCATTCGACAAAAAAGTCAGCAGGAAAATAATTCCACAAAACTTTAGCTTTCTTAAATTATGACTTAAATCATCTTAAAATCAAAAAATAATACAAAACTTCATCAAATTAAATTCAAAACTTTAACTTTACTTTGGAATATTCAAAAAGACCATTTTGTTGACCTAATTTAACAAAAAAATCATCTGAACTTTTCTTGTTCCAAGAACCAAAAATTGAAGTACTAAAAAAAAAAGATTAACTTGATTTTGGAAGTTTACTTCTTCCAGTACATTTCTTCTTCTATCGTATTATCTGCAAAATTTTAAAAATTTAATAAAATGATTTTTTTCTCGGAGCTTATTTTAACATTTAGGTACGGCATCTCCTTGTAATACATTTATTCTTTTTCAAATTATTTTATATTCATGGGATCTTGAAATTACATCCATTTTTTCTTTAGGAGTTAATTTTTTTACTCCAATCATGAAGTGGATTCCTGGAAAGTTGGTGTCACCGAAATTACTTAGCCATTTCCCATTGTGCCAGAACCAGTAATCATAATTGGCGGAAATAAAAGCCCATTCCTCATCTGTTTTTGGGTCAATTTCTGGAGGGAGGTCTTCAACTAAACCCCAAATATTATCGTCCTTGAAGAGAGGACATAATTGGATATCTTCTATCAACTTTTTGATCCTTGATTTTAACTCTTCTTTGTTAAAGATCCACTTCTGGAATGATGTGTCCACGTAACCGTAGTTTAGCCATTGCCCATTTTCTAGTCCATCTTTTAGTTTTTCATCGAAAGCATAAATTCCTTTACATCCTGATTTTAAATGTTTGTTCCTGTAATCGTCTGTTTCACAATAATCTAGAGGCTTGTTTTCAGTGCATTTTTTTCTGAAACACCAAAGTGCGCTCCTCAGAGTCCCTGACTTCATTTGTTCGCCATTTACTATAACTTTTTGCGTTTTCCAACCGGTTGTGTAGTCAAGAAGTTTATATATTTTTTCAATGTCATCTTCATTGATTTCGAATGTGGCACCATAAATCTTTTCTTTCCCTTCCCCTTCAGTAAAGTATGTTTCTTGCCTTTTGATGAAATCTATTGCCTCTTCTCTATACTTAGATGTTGAATAACCAAATGTTATAGTCACTTTACCACTACTGGGCTTGTAAATCCTTTTCTTATTTTCAATCTGCCTTTTTGTATGGTTTATGAGGGCTAATTCTACTTTAAATCCAAGTTTTGATAAAAAGTCGTGCCATTTTAGTTGGTCCTCTGTTATACTGTCATTTTCAGATTTCACTTCCGCAAAAAAAAGTTCATTATCATTATATAATATTAAATCTGGCAAGCCTCTTCTATTGTTATTGAAATCAGAAAGTAGCCTATGGAATATTTTTAACAACTTTTCCCTTTCCACTAACTTAAGGGGAATTGCTAATTCATCGATACTAAATGCATTCCAGTCCTCAATAAGTCTACAATTTTTGCCATAGTTTTCCTCGTACGATTCAATTAATTTTTGTATTATATCACCATGTAAGAGTTCCTGGCATCTGTTCCTGATAAGATCTCTACGCCTTTCATAAAATTCCTCCTCGAAAAGATCAGAAGGCATGCCATTAAGCTGCATAAAACTTTTAGAATCGGGAATAAGCCTTTCTATTTTAGCAAAAATAACATGCCAGAAAAGTAGAGAAAGTAGCATCCACCAATATGAATTTTCTGCCCAGATTCCATCATATCCCTCTTTTTTGTAATGAAGCAATGCAACTTCCTCAGCAAAACATTCTTTACTGTCTATCAAATATTTCGACTTTCTTCCTTGGGAAGATAATCTCTCAGCCTTTATATTCTTGAATGAAATCATTTAAATCCACTTCTCCCAAGAATTTCATCTCATTATCTAATATCAGCTGTGGTTAATTGTCTTTAATGGTATTAATTAAATGTAAGAAAAACTTTAAATATTTTTCTAAAAGCTTCCGATTTTGTAAGAATATTTCTGTTCATATAACATAAAATCCCAATTTTTTTACAATATCTAAACTTTTATTAACTTAAGGGTAGAAACATTTATCAAAATCCAAAATTGACCCCTTTTTATTCCCCCATAATTTTGACTTCGAAGATCCATGGACTCCATGCCCAAGGTATTACGATTTACTATCAAATAATTAATTATTTTTAGCTACTGAGGTTTCCATCATTAAAAAATTATTATAGTACTTCTTCGTTTTTTCTTCGCCAAGGAGGAGACACAACACACAAAAAGGAAAGCATGGAATCGCCACTGTTCTCAATATACTGCACAGCCTTGGCTGGAATATAAATAGCATCTCCCATCCTGACCTTTTTCGTCTCATCATCAATATGCATTATACCCTCGCCCTCTAGGATATAGTAGACTTCCATGGATTCTTTTAGACGGTGTGGTAGCGAAGCCTCGCCAGGTTTAAGGATGGCATGAGCCAAACTAAAATTCATCTTCAAGCTTTCATGTTGAGGATGCAAAAGTTCACAGAGCAGGGTACCATCCAAAACTCTTTCATACTTACAATCTATAACATTCTTAACAATCACTAAAACCCCTCCTACAATAAGATTATGTAAAGTGGAAGATAAAAAGGGAATATGTAAGGAGGTGCAACCTTCAATGGATAATGAAGTACTTGTATTCCATTATGCTGACCGGGCAAAGGCATTCATAATAGAAACATTCAGACTATTCGAACAATACCAACAATTAAACAATAGCAAGGAATTGGACAAACTCATGCTAGAAATATTCAAAGGGTGCGAAAAAGAGATAACACTCGGAAAAACCATATGCTCCAAGGTAAATTGGGCGAAAGATTACTTTGAAGATGCTTCAAAATTGGCCAGGGAACTTATAAGGGACTTCAACCGCCAAGACCATGAAAGAGTGGAAGAAGATCTCAGGAATATGTTGAATAAAATGACAACCTGCGCAGCCACAGCAGAAACGAAAATATAAACTGAAAACTAGGAGTAATCTTGTAAAGTGATTATAACATGAAATTAATTTCTTATTCAACGTTTTTTTATCAGCTGAGAGTTTAAGGTGTATTAGTTTTTGCGGAATTCAAGTTTTCTTAATTGTATTTAAGATTATCTTTATCCTTTTACATGAGAAAAGCTGTTATAAGATTCATAGTTTTTAAACGCGCCTTTTTCACTCGAGTTCCAAAAATAGTTTTGAAATTTTATCTCTCAACACCGGAGCTTTATTTTTGGCAACGTCCCAGACTATATCTAGATTCACCCCGAAATAAAAGTGTATCAGTTTGTCTCTCATTCTCGCGATCTTCTTCCATTCTATATCGCTGTGTCTATCTTTCAGTTCATCAGATTATATTCTTAGCGGCCTCACCCATTATCTCAATATCTCGTAATACTGCATCTTGTGTTTTTATGTCTTCTACAAATTTATCATATACCATATTTGTGAAATTAATAATCCTGTTACAAGCTTCAAGTATATCAAGCAGAAACTCTTTATCACCTCTACGAGACATATATCACATTCTCCTCAATGTCTTTTCGAATATGTTCTATCCTTATACTTTTCACTCCCTCTTTTGTAAGGAGATCAATTTTTTTACCCAGTATCTTCTCTAGATATTCTCCAAGATTTAGAAAATTCTCAAGGGTTGCCTCGCCCTTTTCGGATTCTACCAATATATCTATATCACTTTTACCTCTCTGCCTTCCTTTTGCATATGATCCAAACAAACCTATCCTTTTAACTCCAAATCTTTTAATCTTATCTTTATTTTCATCTATTTTTCTCAATATCTCTTCGGAAGTCAGCAATCGTTTCACCCTAACTTTAATAAATTTTCGAACTAAAATCGTTCATAAATCCAAAGGGATGAAGATATAAAATATATTTCACACATCAAGTTTATATTTTTATATTTTTTTTATTTGCAAGCCGCCAAAAATATGATCATCCTCTGTAAAAAGCCAATTCTTCATGCAATACATCATGGATCTTACTATTATGTTCAGGGCGTGGCTGGAAAGCTTTGCGGTTATAATAACCAGAATCAAAATGTGGAAGCGCTGGAAGTCCAGCGAAAATCTTATAAGCGCTTCAATCCCTACATAATGTCCAATGGCACTCTTATCTAAAGTAGCATACAAGTTAATCATAATATGTGCAACATATGGTGAAAAGTGTGCTGACGGGCACATACGACTATCAGCTACAAGCCTTTCCCATCTTCTACATCTAGATACTCCTCTAAGGAGGCCATTCAATTGCTCTTATCATTATTCAAGTATGCGTAGTGGCTTCTAATGTCTTCTTGTCATTATGATAATCTTGAAGACAGATGTTATAGTCACTTATCTTTTTAGGAACGATAATTTTGTATTGAATACCTTCTAATTTTCTACCAAGCAAATGATTGATATAATTCGTGCAGACTGTGGGAGAAAACATATCCCCTCATATTACATGCAAGAATTTAATGATCTAGCTACTTCCAGCATTTTAACAATTAATATCACCTATGTAAAAGATCCAAATATTTCTAAATATTTTGAAACATGGGGGTGTAGGCACTGGATTTTAATGAAATACACCAATAGGAAACATTGGAATTCACAATCGAAGACTTCCAATAACCAAAAATAATAATACAATGGGGTAAACGACGCAAAAAGAAAATAAAAAGCATTTTAACAATGTTAAAAACATTTTAAAAAGATCTAGCATTCTCACCACTTAGTCTAGATCACTTTATCTAATATAACAAAATAAGACCGCCGAATTAACCCTAAACAAACCATCAGCCCGAAAACCCACCTAAGACCCGCTTTATTCGTCCGATGATTAGCCCGCACCTTCGCTTGCATTCGGTAGCGGAATTTTTATTATTTACACAAATTTTGATACGATGTTACATGGTTTGGGAGTTGTATAGTATCGCTTTTTTTGCTATGCACTTAATAAAATAGGGTTATCCAGTATTTTACAAGGCCAGGGAGCTCCATATTTGCTTTTTCCATCCCGCACGGTAAAGTATTTTTTTCAACTTCTTTATCCAAGGATCCACACACTCTGGGTGCTGATAGTCCCCCCATGATTGTTTTGTCATGGCAGCCTTTCCTTTATTTGCTCAAAAGAATTAGGGGGGGCGAAGCCTATAGCAAAATGTGGACACCAAAACCATGTTAGGGTTTTGATCATCTCCAATAATATGCTGTCTATTATGGCCCACACCACCCAGATAGATAACTAAAAAATGTACCTTATGCACCTCAATGTTTCATCCCACCCAAGCTTGGGGGGTTTTTCAGAGTAAACTTTCTAATAACATGGCAGTTAAGGACTAGGTGTTTGAACGTCGTTGCGTTGATTGTAGAATTGGTGTGCAACATCCTGTACCATTCCAATGCTTCATCCAGGGATCTTGAAGGGATCCTTGACATCATTCTCTTTGAGGATTGGTGTTTTGACCTTTTCTCACAGCATGCCAAGCCATATCATAATATCCCTGATAAGACGAACTAATAATATCAGGTAATAATAGTTAGAGTAACCTGAAATATCCTAGTCTCTGTCCATTTCATCCCCTTAACTTTCCCTATCCAATATAAGAGGACGAAAGAAAAACTGAGGGGTAGAGGAACTCCCCAAACATCTGATTCGATAGCATAGATAGCAGCAAGCAGCGCACTACTTATAAACCCGCAGAAAAGAAAAGCCAACCTCTTTCCTATGAGGAGCCCTAGCGCTCCTATGAGAGAACCTATGATACCAATCATCTCTAGCATAGATATGGTCCAGTGCAAGTTTAAACCTCCACACTCTCATCCATCATCTCTATACCACCTCCACTACCTCCACACTCTTATCTATCGTATCTAGACCGCCCCATATTAGAGAAATATCACCCCCTAGCTCGGAGATGCATTCTGGAGTGAGTAGACCTTCACTACAAGCCTCTCCAGTACATGCGATAATCAACTTCAAAGTACCCAGACCTACAAAGAACAATCCTTTGAGAAATTCGTTCCAGTTTTTTATTTTTATTTGTTGGGTGTGTGTTGTGGTAGCATGCTCCTCCTGTTCCTGCTGCGCCGCTTAGCCATCCTAGTAGTGGATAGTATTTGTCGATTATTGTTTGCCCGTCTGATGCAAGGTCTATAAACATGTAGACTTGGCCTGGTGTATCTATCTCTAGGTATTCTATGTAGCATGGGTCATGGTAGATGGTTGCATTTCCGTTTTCTAATGCGCTTAGGATTTCCTTAACTGGGGATATCGTGTTGATCCCTATTTTATTTAGCATTATTGTTTCTAGTTCTTTGATGAGCAGGCCTCTTGCAATGTTAAATGCTTTCACCCTTTTGAGATAATCGCGGGGGTCGCTGTTCATTTCATCCCAGAGATTGTAGTCATTGTGGCTAATGAGGGTGCAAGCTGGGGTGTGCATGTAAGTATATCCGTCCCCTCCGATGAATCCGAGGTTGGTGACGCCGCAGATCATGAATATGGGATGTATGTAGGTTTTGGGCTGCTATTCGCAGGGCATCATCCCAATGTTTTGAATGCTGTTAGGAATGTTCCATAGGCCGCTGTCTTCCATGGTGTTTCGAAGTGGCATGTTTCCCAGTTTGCCCTGATTGGATCTGGGAGCTCGGGTCCAGCTATGCACAGGCTTATCACTTCTTCAAAACCTGCATCACCACCCGCCCACAAATTCTTGTAATGGACGTTCACATCTTTGCTGAATAGGAGGGAAGGCCATGATTGATATGCGGGTTTGTATTTGAAAGCGATTTTAATAGGATTTCCAGGTTTCATGGTCGCTTGGCCATCCTTCTCTGAATCCTTCGTAAAGCCATGGGTCATAGAAGCTCCATTTTCCCATGGTCTGACCATTTACGATCACGCCTATTTGTTCAACTGCTCCAGTATCATCCTCGAAATGTTCAATTGGCCCGGCATCTCTGAAATAGACGCTTATCCAAGTCACGTCATCTGGATTAACTAGGATATTTATCTTGGGATGGTGGCGATCCTGCAGGTCCTGATATTGTCCAACCCTTTGTCTGGTTTATCTCTATGGTTACATTACCAGGGTTTTGAGAAGTGCAACCCGGCGCCACTATATCATATGTTGAATTCGATGCTGAAACACCACCTATAAGAAGGGAACATAACAATGCGAAAAACAAAACCCTTCTTAACATTCTTTTCACCCCCCAAATAAAATAGTAATACAAAATCGTATAAAAAGATTACTACTAGGTGAAAACAGAAAAGCTTATCAAGCAAAAGCCAATACTGCCTCATCCCCACCGTAGAGTACCATCAAGGTTCTTGGCATTTTCAGCATCATGATAATTGCACATCATATGTTAGCTGTGATAATACATGATATCTCCCGTGTTTTGTTAAGCAGGAGCACCTGGAAGAACAATTATAAGTAGTAAAAATATTATAAATGTGAGGATTTCGATTGCCCCTTTTTCTTCGCCTTTAAACGCTTTCTTAGACTAGATAAAATAGGAGTACAAAATTTATCATTAAAAGAAACACTAACAATAATCTGACCTGTGCCTGCATCACTGCATATGATCTAATGGCCAGCAAAGTTACTGGAACCATGAAAGATGACAAAATAACCGCAATATAATAAAGAAGCCTAAATGTATCGAGCATCCTCCCACCTCAAACTACCATCAGGGTTCTTCGGTATTTCAATATAGTGTATACAATTATCCGCACCAATGTATGCTTCCAGTTTGTATCCATATATCGGGCCACGATGAAGGGATATATACTTCCAGTATTCCCTAATGATCCCTTATATTAAGAATCAAATCCCCTTCTCCCTTAATACAACCAATAAGGCTAAATCCAGTTGCCGCAAAGGATCCTCCTTCTAACATAAAATAACAGCCACCAACCACACCTACTGCATCTACAATATCCCATGGGATGTATGTTTGATGTTCCACTATAAATTCTTTGATGCTGCCTGTAATGTTGTTGAGGTTGGAGTGTATTGTTGTTGCGTATGCTGCTATGTTAACTCCTAGAGGCCCTGACCCACCAAGCCATAACCGAGTATATCAAAGGTTATGGGGTTATTTAGGGCGAGTCGCATTGAAGCTATAAGACCCATGAAGGCTTTTCTCTCGCTGTTCTTTAAGCCTTCAAAGGTTTGCTGTGCTATTACCCCAAGAGTGACTTTAGCCTTTCATTTGGAGTTCTTTCAGGGCTTTTTTGGCTTTTTTGTATTCTGGGTCTATTTTCAGGGCTCTTTTGTAGGATTTTTTGGCTTTTTGGTGTTTTCCAAGTTTTTGTAGTGTTTTTCCTTGCATGTACCATAGTGTTTTGTTTTGGGGGTTTAGTTTGAGGGCTTTCTCGTGGCATTTCAGGGCTTCCTCTGGTTTTTTGAGGTCTTCCAAGATTATCCCTTTCCATTTCCATGCATCGACGAATTCTGGGTTTATTTCAAGGGCTTTTTCAAAGCATTCCAGCGCCTCCTCATATTTTCCAAGTTTCCTGAGGAGTACTCCCTTGTTAGCCCATGTTCTATCGTCTTCTGGATCTATTTGTAGTGCCCTTTCATAGCATTCCATTGCTTCATCATATCTCTTAAGTTCTTCAAGAATTAGTGCTTTGTTGTTCCATGCCTCTACGAATTCTGCGTTTATCTGTAATGCTTTTTCATAGCATTCCAGCGCATCCTCATATTTTCCAAGACTGCGTAATCCGTTACCTTTATTATACCATGCTTTTGCATTTTTTTGGTTTATTTTTAGTGCTTTTTCAAAGCATTCTATTGCTTTTTCAGGTTTACCGATTGTGTCAAGGAGCGCTCCTTTGTTGCTCCATGTTCCATCGTCTTCTGGATCTATTTGTAGTGCCCTTTCATAGCATTCCATTGCTTCATCATATCTCTTAAGTTCTTTAAGGACTACTCCTTTGTTGTTCCATGCTTCTGCTAGTTTTGGATTGTTTTTGAGGATTTTTTCATAACATTCTAAGGCTTTCTCTGGTCTTTTGAGTTTTAGTAGTGTCATTGCATTATAGTGCAAGATTTCCGGGTCGTTTGGACTCGCCTTGAGGGCTTTCCTGAATTCTTTAAGAGCTTCTTTGTATTTTCCCTGTTTTAGGCTTGATCGGCCCCCGTTGAGGTGCCATCCAGCCTTTCCCCTGGCTATCCAATCCTTTATCTTCTTAAGGGGATTCATGCTCCAGCCTCTCTCAACTTCTTTTCTAGGTAGTTTTTGAATCCTAGTATGCATGCCTCTATCGCCTCGCGATTCTCATATGTTAACAGGGCCGCAACGCCCATCCCGGTGCCTATTATAGTGCTTCCATGTTCTATGGCCTCCACAACATCCCCATCCTTTAAAGCCTCCTTGAACAGCTCCCATTCATCCCTCATGAGTTTACATAAATTATTCATAGCCCTTTCTATATCGTCGGGATCGCCAACACCACCACTGCTAACCGCCCTTAGAATATCTACGGCTTCTCTATACTCATTTACCATTCTACGGGTCCGTCCGTCTGGCTGTCTTGATAGTATTTCAAGATAGTTTTGTATTGGTTGTGTGTCTCCTGTTAGTAATGTGTAGGTGATGAATGTTGGCAGACCACCTAGTGTTAGTAGTAGTGTAATCATTGCGACATTTTCGAGATTGTAATATCAAGCTTTTTCTTGGTTTTTAAGTTTTTTGTGAAGTGCTGCTTTGGTCTTGTGTAATAGTTTGTTTTTTGGGTCTATTTTGAGTGCTTTGTCGAAGTATTTTAGGGCTTTTTTGTATTTGCCGATTTTGGATAATGTTATTCCCTTGTAAGTTAATGTTTCAATGTTTTTTGGGTTTATTTCTAGGGCTTTGTTGTAGCATTCTAATGCTTCATCATATTTGCCCAGCTCCTGAAGGGTTGTTCCTTTGTTGTTCCATGCTTCTATAAGTTCAGGGTTTATTTCTAGGGCTTTGTTGTAGCACTTTAGTGCCTTTTTGTATTTTTTAAGTTCTTTTAGTATTATTCCCTTGTTGTTCCATGCTTCTGCATATTCCGGATTTATTTTTAATGCTTTGTCATAATATTTTAAAGCTTTTTGGTATTCTTTGTTTTTGGTGAAACAGAATCCTATGTTGAATAAATCTTTCTCAGTTTTTGATATGAGGAGCTTATAGACATTTATGGCTTTTTCATACTCTTCTTTTTCAATTAATCCCAACGCGATTTTTCCTAGAGAATATTCTATGAAAATGAAGACTACGCTTAATAGAAATATAAATATGAGTGCATTTAAATCCAATTTAACCTCCTCCAGTTTCTTTTTCAAGAACAGCCTTCACAAATTCCTTAAAGCCACTCACCGCCCACGAACCAACCGTTATCCCTCCAGTAATAAGCTCAATACCATATTTCACAACACCCACGATATCCCCCCTCTTAAGAGAGTTATAGAACCTCACATATCTATCACGGAAAAACCCAAGGATATTTCCTCTTTTTCCATCGGGTCCTATTAAACTATTTGGATCTAAATTATTCTGAAGCTCTTTTATCACATTATCCAAGACTTCATTAGGATCCGTTATCTTCTTTAAAAGTAATTCAAAGTATGTAGCATCCTTACTCAACCATGCATACGCCATAGCAAGATGTATGCCAGCTGGTGTTAGTAGTAGTGTCATTATTGCGGCGTCTTTGATGTATGGTAGCCATTCAGGATGCTCCATGATAATATATGCGGCCAGGGTAACAGCCAAACTCAAACCAAGGGTTTCTGGGGCTGAAAGCACACCCAGTTCAAGCACAGCAGCCTCGGCTGTTGAAACACCAGCAACACCAATAAATTTCCACCAACCACTCCCATTCAAAATTTCATTCCCAAGTTTTTTGGCTAGTTCTGTTTGTTGGTGGTAGTAGCAGTATGCTCCCATAAGATTGTAGATTATGTCTCTGACTATTCCTGTTTTATGGTCTATTATGATGTATCTTCCTTGGTTGTCAGTGATTAGAGTATAATTTTCGGTTTCGAGGATGTCTAGTGGCTCTCCATTGAGTAGTTTCTGGCCTATTCCTGTTATTGGGGCGGTTGTGGGGTCTGATCCTGGGAATAGGGCTTCCATAACATAGTATTCTATTGGGTTTATTGTGGATGTCCTTGCGTAGTTGAATGCTTTCAGGTTTTGTGTTGTTCCGTTGGCTTTCACTCCCATGTTGTGGTTGCATTCCAGGCTTATCCATGTCGCTGGGCTGTGGTCTCCTGCTGAGACCATCGCTGGCTTGGTTCTTGTCCATGTTGTGTTGTATTTTGCGGCTGCTTGGTCTGCGATGAGATCGTGGAGGTATATTGTTTCGAGGCCTGCGAGGAATAGTCCGTAGGCTGCTTTTAATGGTCCTGGAGGGTATTCTTTGTTTAGCCAGTATTGTAGTGTCTGGTTTGTTATTTTTTTGGTGGCTATGGTGTAGGTTATAATGGCGTCATAGTTGCTGGCTTCCCAGGTTAGGGTGTCATTTATTATTATGTTGGGTGCTGTTTCTCCTGGGGGGTGTATGTAGTAGCCGTTTGTGTAGAGTAGTAGGAGCGTCCTTGTTGATCGGTTCCCTGGGAATGTTATGTTGGCTATTGTGACACTTTCTTCGCCAGGATATTCTATGTTGACTTGGAGGATGTCTATGCATCTTCCATGGTTTGTTAGGATGAAGTTCTTTTCTTGTCCTGTTAGGTTGAAGTTGTTGAGGTATTCATTTATTGTTTCGAATTCGTCGAGTCCGAGTTTTGTGCAGATTTCTATGAGTCTGTTCAGTCCTGCGGTGGCGGTCCAGACAATTTCTCTTTGACTTTGCCTGTTCACTTGATAGAATGGGTTGGTTAGCTCTGCCAGTTTATATGCTACACCATCCTCCACAAGGAATACTGTCTCATTGAATGGGCCTGTAGCCATGGCCCCTATACTAATCCATTTGGCTGTATTGTTAAGAGGAATTTTAAAGGTTAAGTTTAAAGTTTGTCCCAAAAACGTTACTGCTGTTGAATTAACATGAATTGTCGCAA
The DNA here is from genome assembly GCA_030055615.1 of Methanothermobacter sp. Lineage (NCBI taxonomy): Archaea > Methanobacteriati > Methanobacteriota > Methanobacteria > Methanobacteriales > Methanobacteriaceae > Methanothermobacter > Methanothermobacter sp. The sequence continues at coordinate 107,546 of JASFYN010000004.1, forward strand.
GCATAACCTCCAACATCATCGTCCTAGTGGATGTGACACCATAACCCCGGACGGTAAGGTTTACGGTGTATGTTCCTGCTTTGTAGGTGTGTGTCGGGTTTTTTTTCAGTGCTTGTTGTGTTGTCTCCAAAGTCCCATTGCAATGACTGGATAGAACCTGTGCTCTTATCCATGAAATAGGTGGTGTAACCTTCGATTTTGTAGGTGTAGTCGGCCCGTGGCCTTGTGATGGTTCCTCCCTTTTTTGTTATTTGCTGTATTGTGATGTGGTCTGGTAGTTTGCCTGTGCTGTTGTAGAAGTTTATTATCCTTGCATAGGCATAGATCAGGCTTTCGTAGCGCACTTGTCCAATGGCTGTGTTGGCATAATTCGGCGACCTGCCATTGGATTCCATGAAGTTTTTGATGTTCTGGGCCGCCTGCAAATATCCGCTTTTGTATAGTGTTCCTGTTGCCACCCCACTCGGATTAGTAGGCGGATTATAATCAGGTAATGAAATACCGGTCCGTTTGCCCTGATTAAGGTTCAGGACAGTGGAGGACGCCACATACAAATAATTGTCTGATGTTATATTCTTCCCATTAACCACAACCACTGATGGTATACGGTTCTGCGATGCTGTATAATTCCCTATCATCTTAGAAGTGTCACAAACCTCATCATAAGATAAACTCACAGCAAAAGAACCACCCACAAAATAAAAACACAAGAAAACTGCTACAAGGAACAAGAAACTCCTCATACACCACCACCAATAATATGATAATACAAAATCGTATAAAAAGATTACTATCAGGTGGGGATCGAAGAACATAAATGGGGGAGAGTGCACCCTCCAGGATTTAACCAAGCAATACCCTACAGTTGCTCCATTTTGCAAATATTGCCTGAAATTTTTCCAGGAAACCTTCTCCATTCTTTCACGTCCGGAAAACTGTCAATTGCAAATGGAAGTTTCACATTTCCCAAGCACACTACAAAGAACTAAATCTACCCCTCACCGAAACCTCCAAATTACAATTGTTCGTTATAGGGCGGAATAACGAAGAAAACCCTCCCAAAACCTTGATCTGACATCCCCCCAAGTAAACTTAATAAAAAAAATCATAAACCATAAAAACAAAAAAAACTTATAAAAAAGGGGAGAATAAAAAACAAAATTAACTAAAAAGATTTTAGAGTTCTGGAGGAATATTTCAATGCTAATTTCTGTAGTGATACCAGCCCTTAACGAAGAAGGCCTTGTAGGAAAAACCATAAAATCAATCCCCACAGACAAACTCAAACAAGAAGGATTCAAAGTAGAAGTAATTGTAGTTGATAATGCATCAGAAGACAATACAGGCAAAGAAGCAGCCGAAGCCGGTGCAAAGGTCGTAAGAGAAGAAAAAAGAGGTTATGGTAATGCTTATCAGCGAGGATTCAAGGAGGCCAAGGGTGACATCATAATCATGGGAGATGCTGACTTCACATACCCCATGGAAATGATACCAAAATTCATAGAAGAAATACTCAAAGGATATGATTTCGTAATAGGAGACCGTCTAAATGGCATGATGGAAGATGGTGCAATGCCAGCCCTCCACAAATACATAGGAAACCCCATACTATCAAAAATACTAAACATCCTCTTCAACAATAATATAAGAGACACGCATTGTGGGATGAGGGCCATTACAAGAGAGGCCCTTGAAAAGTTAGATCTGAAGGCGCCTGGAATGGAATTCGCCATAGAAATGGTCATAGAAGCCACCGAAAAAAACCTAAAAATCAAACAAATACCCATACCATACAGAAAACGAGAAGGAGAAGCCAAACTACACTCATTCAAAGACGGATGGAGACACATAAAATACATGCTAAAAAGGAAATTCGCCACTATATAAGGTGTTATAAATGCTCCCACGCGTCTCAGTAGTAATACCAATGAGGAACGAAGCTAAGATCCTTAAAAAGTGCCTCCAAGCCATGGAAAAGCTAGATTACCCAGATAACCTATTAGAGATAGTTATAGTTAATGATGGATCAACAGACAACACCAGAGAACTTATACTCGAGACAAATTGGTCATTCAATTATCAGTACATTGAAACAGAAGGCGTTGGAGTTTCAAAGGCCAGGGATATCGGCTTTAAAAAGGCCAATGGTGATTTCATAGCCTTCACGGATGCAGATTGCATAGTAAAAGAAGATTGGATAAAAAGACTCCTCGAACCATTCGATGATGGCGTTGCTGCTGTTGGAGGGCCTAATGTTACACCAGAGGACGATAAACCATTCGCAAAATGTGTTGGATTAGCATTATCATTCTTGAGCAAACCAGGTGCAAGATACGCTTATGAAGGCAAGAAAGTACATGAGATCCACCATAACCCCACCTGTAATGTAATGTACCGTAAAAGCGTCCTCGAAGAGGTTGGAGGTTTCAATCACAACTTAGTGACAACGGATGATGAAGAACTAGATTATAGGATAAGAAAAAAGGGCTACAAGATAATTTATACGCCATTTGCACGAGTCAAACATTATAGAAGACCCAACTGGAAAAAATATGCAAAGATGGCATACTATTATGGACTTGGCAGGATGCAATCAACCAAAATACACCCTAGGATGGCCCGCTGGTTCCACTTCGCACCCCCACTATATATGATATTACTTATAATATTATTGATACTTTCAATTTATAGCCAATTCTTCTTTTATATATTCCTCACAATATTAGTATTCAATGTGGTGGGAGTGCTCGTTGTGGCATTATTGTATACACATAGTTCAGAGTGTCGAACTTTAACCTTTTTCTCTCTTGTTAATCTTTGGATTTTCTTGTATGGAGCTGGGATGATAAGAGGTGCTTTCAAATGAAAATTTACCTCCTGAATCCTCCTTATATGCCTCATTTTGGGCGTGGAATGAGATGGCAAGACACCGGACGGGGTGGAACACTCTACTATCCAATATGGTTATCATATGCCGCAGCCCTCCTTGATAAATATCACAAAATCAAACTTGTAGACGCACCCGCATGGAACTGGGACAAAAAAGATGTCCTAAAAGATATAGAAAAATTCCAACCAGAACTGATAATAATAGATAGTAGTTTTCCTAGCCTCAACAACGACATCAAAGTTGCAGAATACATAAAACAAAACTATAATTGTAAGAACATATTGGTAGGACCTCCAGGATCCCAATTCCCGGAAAAAATACTCCAAAGTTTTGGTGTAGATATCGTTACAAGATACGAATACGATTTCACTCTTAAGGAGCTTGCAGAAAAACTAAAATCTTCAAATGATATCTCCCTCGTAAAGGGAATATCCTACAAAGAAAATGGTAGGATCATCCATAACCCAGACAGGGAACTTTCCACATCGGAAGACCTTGACAAGATACCATTCGTCACAAAAATATACAAGAAATTCCTCAACATCAAAGACTATTTCCTCGGAAGCTCATTATACCCAGAAGTCCAAATATTCACCGGACGCGGCTGCCCATTCCAATGCACATTCTGTTCATGGCCCCAGACACTCATGGGGAGAAAATATCGTGTAAGAAGCATAGAAAATGTCCTAGACGAACTTGAATGGATTGAAAAAAACTTGCCACAAGTAAAGGAAGTTTTCTTTGAGGATGATACCTTCACCATAAACAAAAAGAGGGTCTTGAGATTCTGCCAAGAATACAAAGAAAGAGACCTCAAGATAACATGGGCATGCAATGCAAGAGTCGGACTAGATTACGAAACAATGAAAGAGATGAAAAAAGCAAACTGCCGACTCCTCATCGTAGGCTTTGAATCAGGAAATAATAACATCTTGAAAAATATCAGAAAAGGTATTACAGTAGAGGATATACGAAAATTTTCAAAGGATGCTAAAAAGGCTGATCTGCTCGTACATGGAGATTTCATTATTGGCTTGCCTGGTGAAACCCGAGAAACAATCAAAAACACAAGAAAGCTTATATGGGAGATAAAACCCGACATACTACAGGTTTCCGTTGCTTCACCATTTCCTGGCACAGAATTTTATGAGTGGTGTCATAAGAACGGTTATCTCGTAACTAGCGACCCCAATGAGTACCTTGACGAACAAGGACACCAAAAATCCATAATAAGATACCCAGAACTTACAGAAGACGAAATAACAGAGGAAGTCAACAAGATATTAAAAGATTATTACCTTTCACCTTCCTATTTTAGGATTGCATTGCGCCAAGTACTGCGAAAAAATGGAATCCACGAACTCCAAAGATTAATATATTCGGCTAGAATGTTTTTAAAGTATCTTGGAGGATCAGCATAAAATATTACTACTTTAAAGAAAAGTGGTATGAGATACTTTTTACTGAAAAAATATACAAATGCTCAAGAGAGTTTGTGAGGCCTTAAAGTGAAAATAAATTATTTTATAACTCATTTCCCTTATAAGAATCATTTGGCTGATGAAACTTATTTTGCCCGTTACAAGCATGGAGGAGCTGAACTGGCAGCTTATTATCTAGCTTTAAAGATGGCAGAACATAATAATATCAATATATTCACGACTTCAATTAATTCCAAGGACTTTTTTGAAGAGTATAAAGGAATTCAAATACATCGTTATGGTACAAATTTTACAATAGAAAAAGGGAATATTTCATTTGGATTGTTCAGAAAACCCCTGAATTATGACGCAGATATAGTCCATGCACATTTCAGCACCCCTCCAGCCGAAATAGCTGCATTATTATATGCAAAGAAGAAAAAAATACCGTTTGTATTAACATATCATGGGGATTGGCAGGAAAGTTTTGGTAGTATCACTAGAAGAATACCATTGTATTTTTATAATAAATTTTTAATCCGAAGAGTTCTAGATTCAACAGATCTCGTTATTGTACCTTCCAAATATTACATTAATGAATCAAGATTTCTCGGAAAATACAAAGATAAAATAACAGTAATCCCAAATGGCATAAATATAGAAGATTTTGAGATTCCCTTGGAAAAGGAAGAATGTAGACAAAAACTTGGTTTAACACGTGATAGGAATATCATTTTATTTTTAGGAAATCTGATCCAATATAAAGGGCCCGACATTCTAATAAAAGCGATGAAATTAATAGTAGAGAAAATCCCAAACACGGAATTAATATTAGTGGGAAGTGGACCTATGGAAAGGGAGCTTAAAAGATTATCAAAAAATCTAAATATTGAAGAGCATATAATGTTCGCTGGATTTGTTGGTGATTCTTTTAAAAAGGCATTATATTATAAAGCTGCTGACATTTTTTGCCTACCTTCAACCATGAGCACGGAATCATTTGGTATTGTAAATCTAGAAGCGATGACTTGTGGTTTACCAATTATAGCTTCAAAAATTGGTGGAATTCCAGATGTTATCAAAAATGGGAAAACAGGTTTATTGGTACCTCCAAAAAATCCAGATGCATTATCAGATGCCATCATAAGATTATTAGAGGATACTGAACTTGCAAGGAAAATGGGTTACAATGGGAAGAAAATGGTTGAAAAAAATTATACATGGGATAAAGTTGCTAAAATAACTGAAAGAGTTTATGAAGAAGTTGTTTCATAAATTGCTTAATTGTCGGCTTAGTGTGAATAAATGGGGCTATAGGGAAAATGGCATTACCTCTATATGTTTATTTTTAAACTTAATCAGGATATTCTGGTTTAAAGACTTTAAACTTTTTTGTTAATTTTAATGTTATAAGCAGATTATTGATCTAAAATTCATAATTTCCATGATCACTAATTTTTTAGATGAATAGGTGTTCAAATTCATAATAAAAAGAAGATTTATAGGACCAGATATATTATTTAAAAGAAAAAAAGAGAGTTGTTGAAAATGCATTTAATATAAAAAAAATCAGAGATTTCAGGAGCCTAAATAATTATCTACAATAAAGAGTATAGCTTTAAAAAAGAAGTAAACTTTTCATATTAGAAGGAGGCTAAAAATGAAAATATGTTTTATTTCAACTCTTTATCCCCCAGCCATAATCGGAGGCGCGGAAATTGTAGCACAAAAGACTGCAGACAATTTATCGAAGAAAGGACATCAAGTTAGCATAATAACGACTAGCAAAAATAGAAAAATTCGCAAAGAAATTATTAATAATATTAAAATATACAGATTGCCTTTAAACATTTATTCAATTACCGAGTTTCGTAAACAACATATCATAAAAAGGGCATTATGGCACCTAATAGAATTATTTAATGTAAGTGCTTACATAAAAATAAAAAGAATATTAGAAAAAGAAGCACCTGATTTGGTTCATATACACGATTACAAGGGTTTATCTGTACTATCTTTTAAAGCCGTGAAAGACCTTAACCTACCTTTGATTTTCACTGCACATGACTACACACCTATATGTATAAGGAGCAACCTCTTAAATGGAAAAGGCCAAATATGCAAAAATAAAAAATTACCTTGCAAAATATATAGTAGAGTTCGCAAATTTATTATAGATCACAAACCAGATGTGATTATTGCACCATCTAAATTCGTGCTCGAAAAGCTCGAATCTGAAGGCTTATTCAAAAATTCCAGGAAAATAGTGATCCCCAACCCAACAGAACCAAAAAATGAAAACAGCGAAAAAACATATGACATAATCGATATATTATTTGTGGGATCGCTTTCTAAACATAAAGGCCCAGATATCCTTATCCAAAGTTTCAAAAAAGTTAAAGGGGATAATTTAAGACTCCATATTGTAGGAACGGGCCCGTGCCTTGATAAATTGAAAAAGCTTGCAGGAAAAGATAAGAGGATAATATTTCATGGATTTCTGCGTGGTGAGAAACTTATGGACATGTATAAGATGGCGAATGTTACGGTTGTACCCTCAATATGGTATGATAATTCCCCCATGGTAATCTATGAGAGTTTCATGTGTTCGACGCCAGTGATTGCAAGCAGAATCGGTGGAATACCAGAACTTGTAAAAGATGGTTATAATGGTTTCTTATTTGAACCTGGTAGTGTGGATGAACTCACTAAGATATTGAATGAAATTTCAGAAAATCCGATGATCCTCAAAAAATTAGAAAAGAATGCACATAAATCAAGCAAGAAATATGATATAAAAAGGCATATAAATAGTTTGGAGAAAATCTATACGGGCCTAATAGAAGAAAGGAGAGGGTGAAATTTGCATTTTGATAAAATATTTGCAAGTAAGTTGATGCATCCTAGAAGCCCACTATGGTTGTCATGGTATACTCTTAGGGGTGCTGAAAAGGTTTTCAGGGCAGTTAGGAATCCTTTGAAGGCTTTCATGTTCTGGCTCGGCTTTTTCAATGAATGTACTTTAAATTTAAAATATTTGGGTAAAATAAAGGTTGAAAGGGATGATCTGAAGAGTAATTTTCTTCAGGCGCTTGTGAGCGCATGTTCCAGAGATTTGAGTTTTGAACAGCGGAAAAAACTTTACAATATAATTGCACAAAAAGATAATGACATGATAGAAGTTGGTGATGTGAAGATAAAAAATGTGATACCTCTCTTTATTTTATTGGAGATTTTTGTGTTGGAAGATTACAAGTTTACAAAGCTAAAGCAGGGCGATGTTATATTGGATATTGGGGCTTCAATCGCTGACAGTAGCCTTTATCTTGCAAGGGAAGGATATACTGTTTATGCATTTGAACCTAACCCTGAAATATATAAGATCGGAGAAGAAAATCTTAAACTTAATCCCCATCTCGCAAGGAAAATCCATTACATAAACCAAAGCAATATCTACCAAAAAAGGAAAAATCAAACTAGATATAACAAGAGAAAGCCATATGGCCTCCCTATATACAAAAGGTGAAAACAAGACAACTGTAGATTCCACTACACTAAATGAAATAATAGAAGAATATAGTATAGTTCCTCGTGGATTAAAATTGGATTGTGAAGGCTGCGAATACGAAGTATTAGAGGAAGCACAATTATCACCATTTAAGGAGATAATATTAGAGTATCATCCGCAACCTACAAACAAACACCCAAATGACATAATAGAAAAGCTAGAGTTGGAGGGATTCGAGGTAAATTTAAGGGGCAATTATAGTATAGGATTGATCCATGCATGGAGGAAGAAAGTGTGAGACGAGACATACTCTACATCCTAATACTATTAATACTCACGGATATTAGTATTGTAGCTGATATTCCATTTTTAAGACAATCTTTGCCCTTCCTATTCTTCAGCATAATCCCTGGTTATATATCAGTTAGAGGTTTTGATATTAGGCCTATTGAAAAGTTTGTCTTGTCTGTTGGATTGAGCTTGGCTCTTCTCATGTTCACGGGACTTATTGTAAATAGTCTATATCCATTGGTTTCCAGGCCTTTGAGTCTAGTGCCCATTTTAGTTTCGTTGAATTTCCTTGTAGTTATTTTATTGTTTATTTGCATGAGAAAAACTGATGAAATGAAGGTTTCATTTGATAGGGAATGGACTGAGGTGTTTTCCCATCCTATAATTTTTTATCCTCTTTTTTTACCGGTTTTAACCATCCTCGGATCCTATATGATGAATACCTATTCCAATAATATTATTTTACTTTTTATGTTGTTCAGCATACCAGTATATATTATTGCTTTGGTCTTGGAGAAGAGGAAGGTTCATCCTATTGTTTATCCTCTAACATTGTGGTGCGTCGGATTTTCACTTCTTGCCCTGAATACTTTACCATCTAATTATCTTATTGGAAGGGACATCCACATGGAATATTACTGCTTCAAAAGGACTCTGATAAATCAGCATTGGAATATTCATGACCCTTATAATGCCTATAATGGTTGTCTGAATGTTACGATATTACCGGCCATTTACAAGTGTTTGTTGGATGTTTCTTCTGTGGTTGTGTTTAAGTTTTATTATTGTGTTTTGGGGGCTATTGTGCCCTTGCCCATGTATGTCCTGTCGCGTAGAATCCTTAAAAGTAAGAGCTTTGGATTCTATGCTACTCTACTTTTAATGTTCCAATTCGCATATACTTACATGGGACAATATGCACGTCAACTCATTGCATTCATTTTCTTTGCCGCGGCCATAATGATTTTAACATCTTCAATAAGAGAATCCTATAAGAAGGCAATATTCATAATATTTATTGTTGCCACGGTCTTATCCCATTATACTTCAAGTTATGTTTTCTTTGCTGTTGTGGCTTTACCACCATTTATTATCTGGGCAAGCAAGCACCTAAAATGGAAATTACCCATCCCGTGGAAATATTCAGGGACATTTTCCAACAAAAACTTGGCTCTGCTCTTTTTCATTTTAATATTTTTGTGGTATGCGCAGCTTACAGGCCCAAGCTTCAGGGACACTTTAGGTGTTATTATTGAAACTTTTAAAAGTATGGCGAATTTCTTTTCTTTGGAACTTAGGAATTATTCAGAACAGGCGGTTCTGGGTATTGGTTTGGCACACTTCCCCAATTTCTTGAGCGCTTTTGTCCATGATACTATTTTCGCGATTATTGGCGTGGGAGTTTTAGCATTATTTTTCAAGAAAGAGTATCGAGAAAAATATCGGGTAAATGATGAGTATATTGCATCTACGCTTGTTATATTGGCCATGCTCGCATCATTTGTCATCCTACCTTATGTTTCAAAGGCTTATGGTGGCACAAGACTCTTTTCTCAATTACTTGTGATCTTAGCGCCCTGTTTCATAATAGGTGTAAAATTTATAATAGATTACACAAAAAAGATACCATTTAACCCGGAAAAGATGATGAAAATCATCGTATTAACACTCCTGATCTTAGGATTTTTATGTACGAATTATTTACAATATTATTTCTTTGGTATACCATATTCCTATGCTTACAATAATGACGGAGAAAGGAGATATGAGACTTTCATTTATGATAGTGAGATTACCGGAGCAATTTGGTTAGACAATCATGGCAACAAGACCTCAATAATACACACAGACAGAGTAGGTAACAACAGAATCTTACTAGGCTTCAATGAAAAGCCGAGGATAGATAATTTGTTCTTCAATAATAGCGGTCCGTTCACGAAAGGCGATTACATATATTTAAGACATTTAAACATAAACCGAGGCCTCATATTCAAGGACGTACCCTTCAGGCCTCCAAGGTTTGTTAATGGTAAACTTGAGATGCATAATGTGGAGCCATTGACAAAATACCTTCGACTAATCGCAGATAAGAGCGTTATATATGATAACAGAGGTTCAAGGATTTTATTTGGTTAAGTTATACGGAATTTACTAATCCAAACGCTACTTAGAAGAAAGGTATAAACATGATGAAACTCATAATTATCGAGAAGAAGAGCTGAAGTATATGGAAGTTTATAGTTTGAAAATATAGAACAATAGAGGTGATAGATCATTAAGAAAAAAATATTGATAATAGATCCCTTCGGTTTCTACAGAAAAAAGAAAACGGGTATTTATTCTGCGATTAAATCATATTTACATTGTCTTGAAATGATTGGTTATGAGGGGTATGTAATTGACGAACGAATACATATGGATAAAGATAGGAAATGGTACTTGAAGATAGTACAACGTATACTTAATGAAAGCGAAATAAATATGGAGCTTTTAGAAAAGTTTGATATAGTTCATGTACATGGCCCGATTGGTATTAGAAATACTCTTAAATTATATAAATGTAAAAAACCTATAATTTTAACACTTCACGGGTGGGTTACCGATGAAATATTAACTGAAATTTGGACAAATCCAAGTATTATAAATTTCCTCTACTTCTTTTATGCATTGTTCAATTGGGTCCTTCATCGCTTAATTTTCATACCATTCATTTATAAAGGACGCGTGACTGCGGTTTCTAGGATAACTATGGAAAAAAATGGTGTTAAAGGTGTTGTTATACCAAATGCTTTCATACCAGAGAATGTGGATAAAAAAGTAAATGAGTGTAAAAATTTGTCCTTTGATGATTTCACTCTCATAACATATGTTAGCATAGGTGGTTCTAAGGTTGCGAGTATTCCGAAGCTCTCGAGGATAATTACCGAAGCGAATAAAAGAACAGGCAAAAAAATTCAACTTTTAGTTTTCGGCGATACACTGAAAGTAGATAATCCCTATATTAAAATGATGGGTTACCAAAAAGACTTCTTATGCTATCTTAAATCAGCGAATATGATGCTCCTTGGATATGAAATGAGCGAACTCGGATATGCAGTAATGGAAGCCGGCTACCTATCAGTTCCAATAGCCAAATTCAAAGGAGAATTCGAAGAACTAAAAGATGGAATCCATGGTATCATAGCAGAAAACGAAGAGGAAATGATCCAAAAGCTTGTAGAAGCCGTTGAAAACCCTTCAAGACTCCGTGAATGGGGTGAAAACCTCAGAGAATATATACTAAAGACTAGAAGCCCCTCTGTAATCGCAGAGAAATGGCAAACATTTTTAGAATCAAGCATCTAATTGATTTTGTTAAAAACATTAAATAAATAAAAGAGGAGTCGTATGATAGTCAAAGAAAAACTTTTATTATTTATCATGTTTATAATCAAACTACTAAATTATCTAATACCCAAGAATAATAATCAAATACTCTTTGAAAGTTATCCGGATTTTTCAGATAATCCAAAGGCATTATATGATTATATCAAGTCTCTAAATACAAATTATAGACTCATATGGACCGTAAATGAAATAAATGATAAAATTAATGTGCCCCAATATAAGAGGTTTACCTTAAAAAGATTGTGGCAGTTTCTCAGATCAAAATATATTGTAACATCACATGGCATTCATCCTGCAAGAGCAAAAAACCAAGTTTTTGTTAATGTTTGGCATGGCATGCCTTTAAAGGCGATGGGTTATGCTGAAGAGGAAAATAGGGATGTTTTTTTGCCATTTAATTTTGATGACAAGAATTATTATTTTATTGCGACTTCTGTTGTTATGAAGAATGCTCTTGCTGCTTGTTTTAACCAAGACCCTCGTCGTATATTTGTTACAGGTCAGCCACGAAATGATAAACTTAAAAGTTGTCAGAAAAAAATTCTAAAGATTTTTGGGGTTGACCTTGAAGAGTATGATAAGTTTGTTCTATTCGCGCCTACATTCAGAAAGTCGGATTTCAGAGAAGATGGCAAATTTATTTCCCACAAATTCAACCTTCGAGATTTCAGCGGAAAAGAATTCCAAGAATTCCTCAAAGAACATGAAATCTTATGTCTTGTGAAATTCCATCCATTAGAAGAGAAAAAAGCCATAAAATACTTTAGAAGTATGGAAAATGTTAAACTCATAAAAACAGAAACATTACAAGAAAACCTCATAGATCTGTATGATGTATTGCCTTGTGTCGACATCCTTATAACAGATTACTCATCAGTATACTTCGATTTTCTTTTACTTGACAAGCCCATTATTTTTGTTGTTCCCGATCTTGATGAATACAAAAAAAGGAGGGGTTTTGTACTTGAACCTTTTGAGTTTTGGACGCCAGGGCCCAAGGTTCAGAATTTCAAAGAATTTTTAGAAGAACTTGAAAAGAGTATAAAGAATCCAGATTATTACCGAGAAGAAAGGATGGTTATAAACGATCTTGTGAATTATTATAAGGATGATAAATCGTCTGAGAGAATATACAAGCTTGTATTTGAAGATAAATTATAAAATACTTTTTTTGAAGGACCTTTATGGTTGGATAGGTACAATGGTGTCTTTTATAGGGGTTGGAGAGTATTTTTTGTTGTTGAATTTTCCGAGGAGACCGTCTATGATGGCGTTGACGATGATTTTTATTCTTTTTAATTTTTTGTCATCAAAAATCAGCACATTTGTGATTATCTCAAGTGTCCAAATGAGGAGTATAATATAGAATCCGATTTTTGTTGATGTATATTTTTTTGATACCCAGATGCTATTCCTTATACCATAATATTGTTTCCAAAAATTTTTGTAGGGTGTTCTTTTTGACTTTTTCCCTAAAAATTTTTTTATTTTGTATTTTCGCCCTTCTTCTTTATGGATTATTATACTGGATGGAATTAAGAGTATTTTACCAGCCTTTTTAAGTCTTAGTGAATATTCCACATCATCGTAAAGTATGAAGAATTCTTTTTTTGGAAATCCAACTTTCATTATCTTTTTTCTGTTTATTAAAAAACCGACAAAAGTGGCAATATCAATTTCAAGAACCCTTCTTTCGTAACATTCTTTTTTTATAGGGCGCCAATGCGAAGGAAATCTACCTTTAGATATTCCTCTATGGTTAAGGTAAACACTTCCATCTTTTAGTAAAATAGTTGAACAAAGAACAGCGACATCTTCATTTATATACTCCAATAGTTTCTCTAGACTGTCTGCTAGGGGTTCAGCATCGTCATCCATGAGCCAAATCCAGTCATAGCCATCATTGTATGCTCTTTTCACACCTTCGTGGAAGCCGCCAGATCCGCCTGTATTTTCTTTCATGCGTATATAAACTATTTTTATTTTTTGCCACCTTGAAGGCTTATTGTTGATGTTCCCGTTTCTAACCTATTTATGTAACCTTTTTCTCTTAATAATTCAGGTATGCCATCAATGAAGTTTATCAATGATATAGATAGCATCAAGTGGCCTTGTCTGTCTACCTAAAGCCTCTAAACATTCAACCAACAATTTTTTACGATTATAGGTTACGACTACCGCAACCACTCTCATTTTTACCTCACTAGTTGTGCATGCTTTTTTGTTTTATTGGAGGATATCTTGGTGGGCTGAAGTTGCTGCTATTGCACCTTCGGCACATGCTGTAATCCACTGGTTTAGGCCGCCGGTTATGTCACCTGCTGCGTAGACGCCTTCTATGTTTGTTCTTTGTTGTTTGTCAGTTATTATGTAACCTGCCTTGTCTAGTTTGATTCCTAGGTCTTGGGCGAGTTGGTTTGTTGGTTCCTCCCCTATTGCTATGAATATTCCGTCGGTTTTGATTTTTTGGGTTTGGCCTGTTTTTCTATCTTCTAGTATTGCTTTTTGGACTTTTTTGTTGCCTTTGATTTCTTTTAGTGTGGTGTTCCATTTTATGGGGATTTTTAGTTTTTTTATTTGGTCTTGTAGGTATTTTTGTGCTCTTAGTTGGTCTCTTCTGTGTATTATTGTGGGTTGGCATCCTATTTTGTGTAGGAATATTGCTTCTTGTACTGCGCTGTTTCCTCCTCCGATTACTAGGACTTTTTTGTTTTTGTAGAGTGGTCCGTCGCATGTTGCACAGTATGATACTCCTCGTCCTAGGAATTCTTTTTCTCCTGGGATTTTTAGTCTTCTGTGCTTTGTACCGGTGGCTAGTATTATTGTACGGGTTTGGTATGTGTCTTTTTTTGTTTTTACTGTGAATCCTTCTTTGTGTTTTTTGATTTTTGTGACTTCTTCTAGTTCTTTGAGTGGGACGAGTTGGGTTGCTTGTTTTTTCATTTTTTGTATGAGTTTTTGGCCTTGTATTTTTTCGTATCCTGGGTAGTTTTCCATTAGTGGTACTTCTAGTCCTTTTCCTCCGGCTATTCCTTTTTCTAGGATGAGTGTTTTGCTTCCTTGTCTTCCTGCGTAGATTGCGGCTGTTAGTCCGGCTGGTCCGGCTCCTATTATTATTATATCGTACATGTTTTTGGGCTCCCGAAAATTTTATAAACTTTTAATACCTAGTAATGATTGTGTGTGCTCCGATAGTGTAGTCCGGCCAATCATCTCGGCCTCTCGAGCCGAGGACCCGGGTTCAAATCCCGGTCGGAGCATAATTGCGGCGTTGGTCCAGCCTGGTTAAGACACTGGCCCCCCAAGCCAGTGACCCGGGTTCAAATCCCGGACGCCGCATTTAGAGTATTGCGAGTTCTCCTGCTGATGTTATTTCGAGTTTTTCTGGGTCTATGAATCCCATGTTTCTTAGTTCTCTTATGTGGTTGTATGTCATGCCTCTGCTTATTCCGAGTTTTATGGCGAGGTTTTTTACTGAGGTTTCTCCTTTTTTGAGTTCTTCTAGTACTTTCTTTTTTGTTTTTGATATTCCGAAGCTTAGTATGGGTAGGTCTATTATTTCTCCTTCTTCTTCTGTTACGTAGGCTATTCTTTGGACGTCGTTGTTTCTGGCGTAGCATCCGAATAGTACTCCAAGGGCTTGTGTTTTTCTTCCTCCGCTTATGTTTACTACTACTTTTCTTCCTTGGGCTCTTTCTTCGTCTATGGTGTCTACTGTGTCTTTTGCTATTTGTACGACGTCATATAGGCTTGTTTCTTTTATTTGGACTTTTATGAAGTTTCCTAGTGTGTCTTGTATGATTTTTTGTACTTGTTGTTTTTCTTTTGGTGGTTCTTCTTCCATGATGAGGACGACTTTTTTGGGTGAGAATTGAGTTATGCATATCATTACGGGTTCTATGGAGTATACTGTTGATATTAGTGTTGTTTCCATCAGTAATCAACTCCTACATATTATACTCTCGTTGGGGGAGTTTTTTTTGATTCCCCCAGGATTTCCTTTTTTGTGATTTTTCTTCCATATTAATATGGGTGGGTGGTTATTATATTACTTGCTTTTGTTCATTATTTAAATTATTTGATCTAGTGGGATTATAGAATGTAATGATCATTTGGTGGGGGTGTTCCTTGGTGGCTGAGTTTGAGGTTTGGAAGTCTCTTCATAATACTTTATTTCTTGGTAGGGTGAAAGTTTATGTTCCTGATAGGCCTGGGTCTCTTGCAAGGATTGCCGGTTATTTCGCGGATTATGGTATAAATATATCATATTTTTATTATAATAGGTCTGAGCATCCTAATCGCGTTCTTGTTGAAGGAAAGTCTAGGGAGGATGTTTTCCAATCCCTTTATAATGATCTTCTTAGGGAGGGGTTCCTTGGGGAGTTTTTTGAGGAGGATCTTCAGATCATGGAACCTGGTAATGTTCTTAAGGTTTCTGTTTATCTTGAGAACAAACCCGGGACCCTCAGGGATCTTGCAAGGCTACTTGAAAAGTATAATGCGAATGTCACCTACATGATCTATAATGAAATGATATCAGAAAACAAGGCTGAGATGGCATTCTATGTCGAAGATCCCAGGCAGATCCAAGAACTTGCCAAAGAATTAAACAAGCTTGGCTATCATTACAATCTTGAATATACTGGGGCCGACGAGGAAAAAACTAATACGATGATAGGCTTGAACCTTATTGAGAGGTTTTTCCTCAAACTTAAAGAGATCCTAGATGATGAAGAACTAGCGGAGGTAAAGAGGCTTGTTAACACTTCAAGGAGGTTGTCTGATACTCTTATTGGTTTTAATAGGGAGGCTGGTCGTAATCTTGAGGCTGGTCAAGTTCTTGGGAACATATTAGCCTTTGCAATATCATCTAGGAGGCATAGGGGTGATGCGTTCTTTTATAGGAGGTTGCCTAGTCTGCCACTCGGTGACGTACTATTGCATGTTTTTAAGCCTCCAACTGGTGGCAACATCTACCTTCTAGAGGGGGATGATCTTGTAATGGTTGATGGATCCTATGGCATATATTATAATGAGGTAAAGGGTATGTTGGTGGAGAATGGTTTGGATCCTTCTAGGATAGGTAGGGTTTATCTTTCGCATGCTGATGCTGATCATGCCGGTCTTAGCGGGTACTTCCATGAGGAGTATGGTAGTGAGGTTTTTTTGCATCCGCGGGCCGAGGATATTATAGTTGGGGAGAATCGTGCGGCAGGCTCGAAAACGCCCTTGATGGAGCTTAACCATTATTTCACAATCCTTGTAAATCATTTTACAGAGTGTAAGTTTCCTGAAAAGTGGCAACCATACAAGACAAATAAAAAAGGCGAGATCGGGGCATTCCCCATAATAGACCATTTCAATGTTGGAAACTTAGAATTTAAGGTTTTGGAGAGTCTTGGGGGTCATATACCTGGACAGGTATTCTTTTTATCAGAGGAGGCTGGTGTACTGTTCAGTGGTGATTATCTGCTTTATGTGCCAAGCCTAGATGATGAAGAGAAGAAGTTCCTGAACATTCCAAGGTTTCTTATGACAAGTACAAATGCAAACTCAATGCTATTTAAGGAAGAAATGGAAGCATTAAAAGAGGTTGCAAAGGAAATTGATGAAAAGGTGAGTTTGATTGTTTTACCTGGCCATGGGGATTATTATCCTATAAAATTAATATAGGGGGGGGTTATTTTTTGAACCAGCCTGCTTCTTCCATGGCCTTTAATGCTATCTGGGTGCTTTTGTCGTCGCCTCTTGCCACGCTTATTCCGATTTTTTCTTTGGTGGCTTCTATTATTTTGCCTATTGTTTTGTGTGTGAATCCTGGGCATAATATTATTGAGTGTATTCCCTGTTTGGCGAGTTCTTTGCATACTTCTATTGCCTGGTTTTCGTCTTTTACTAGTATGCTTGTAAGTTCATAGAGGTTTGTTTCGATTTTGCATTTGTCCTTTTGTGGGTCTGCATCTGGTACATATGCTAAGAATGCTGTTTTAAATTTTTTGGTGCTCATATTAATATAAGATGGTGGAAATATAATATATACTTTTTAGTTTGTGGGGGTTTTGGGTTTGATACATTATAGGTTGGATGCGCCTGAAACTGTTAAATGTTCAGTTTGTGGCGGGGTTGCAGTTGAAATTGAAGAGGAATATCCTGAGGGAGATTTTGTTATGATAACGTATAAGTGTAGGGATTGTGGACATATAGAGAGGAGGCAGTATGGTAGGCCCACTAGCATAATAGATTAAGTTCGTTATAGATGGATTTAACGAACAAGATGGGGGGATAATATGAAGACAGAATATGGGACCATCTCCAAGAAAATGAAAGATAAACTGGGACTTGAAAGATCCCCAGTGGCTGTAAAACTCGTACTCCGCGAGGAAGACTTGCCAGATGGTGTTTCCAGGATAAGTGAGCCGGCAAGACATTGTGAAATGGTGATGAGAGCAAGCAGAGGCGAAATGTTCTATGCACTAGCAGAGGACCAAGAATGCAAAGGAGGAGCAGGTGCCATCGGAGCTGATGAAACACCAGAAAAAGTGAAAACCGGAGAATTCTATTATGAGTTGGGCAGATTTTCAAGTTTACCAGCCGCCAAAAGAACCTTAGACATGATCCCAAAGATAGACCTCAGATTTTATGCTGTAGTATACGCACCACTAGAAAAGGCAGAATTTGACCCTGACGTCATACTAGTGGTCTGTAACCCGGCCCAGGCCCTTAGGATAGTCCAAGCCCTAGTCTACACTAAGGGTGGCAGAGCCAAAGGAGACTTCGCAGGTATACAGTCAGTTTGCGCAGATGCAGTAGCAGGACCATACATGCGAGGCGAAGCCAACATAACCCTCGGCTGCAGCGGATCAAGACAATATACTGATATAAGAGAAGATGAACTCATAGTTGGTTTAACAGCCGAAAACATAGACTGTATAATGGAAGCACTAGAAGAAATGGCATAGGAGGGATGATCTTGGTAGAGATAACCGAAATATTGGATGAAACACGTGACTTGGCCGAAAAGATAAAAAAGTACCGTAAAGAGGCTGAAAGCGAAATCATATCATGTTGGGTCTATGATGTCCTGCTTTCAATGGAAAAGTTGGCGAAGATAGTTGAAGAACTACAGGATAGAGTAGATTTGCTCGAGGAGGAGCTAGAAGGTAAAAAATTCTAGTTTCTCAATTTTATTTTTAGATAATCATCGAAAGTATTAAGGTTGATGAGTTCTATCTCATCTGATGGTCTTATAGCATATAGGCTTATACCATCTTCTATTAGGTGCCAGAGTAATGGGTTGATATTACCTTTATAAGATGGCAGATACTTTAGTAGGAGTTTCCTGGTGGCTGCAAATGGCATTCCAAGGCCCCTGGGATCTTCTAAGCGGCCGAAAGAGCCTCTCCCAAGGATTGACACGATATCATCTTCCACTGCCTCAATAATTCTCTTGTAAGTTTTGGAGGTGACCGTCGGCTGGTCTCCAGCAACACAAAGACAAAGATCGCCCTTTGAGTTCTTCACACCATTTAAAAGGGAACCTGTCAATGGCAGATCATCCTGGTTTTCCACAATCTTAACATCTATGTTGCTGATTACTGGGATTATATTATCCTTTTGGTGTCCAACAACGACGATACACTCATCCACACCAGCCTCTAGGACATTAGCTATGGTCTTTTCTATTACTGTACTATTATTTAATCTGAGCAAGAGCTTATGCACCGGTTTTAAGCCCCTCTTTTTCATGTCGTCTTTCATCCTTTTTCCTTTACCTGCTGCTGTTATAATCCCTGATACTGTCATCGTTTCACGTTGGTATTAGTCTGAGTATCTTGGCATGTATTAACATGCTCGGACCTGAACCTTCAGTCCACATGATTATCATTATAGGATATTTTCCGTCATTGTATACTTTAACATCTGTTGCCGGGTCGAAACCATATACAAGGGCAAAATATCCCCAAGTTATACCTGTGGGTGTGGGTAATCCTGCTTGCGCAACAGCATTCCTGAGGGCTCTTGCTGGTGGACATGTACCATGGGATGCATACCCGCCAGGAGCTTTCGGATCCCTGGATGATGTGAACTGAACTGTATCCTTTCCAGATGAACTTGTCCCAGGCGGCACTATAGTACCGTTCCATGCTTTTACGAATTCTCTTGCATTGTATTCCCTGCTTATATCATCATATTCTGGGAAGGATTCAAGTTGGCTTGTGGCCGTTGCAATCTCTTCAACCTTGTAATGGTGCATGTAAGCCATGATGGGCGTGCCTGGGGGGTATTCCTCCATGTATTTTTTAGTTTTTTCACCGAAGTATTTGGTTATCTTGTCGGGTGGTACTTCTAGTCTGCCATCATTAAAATTGGAAAGTGAAAAGTCTATAGCTATGCTGTCACCCACTTTTGATTCATTGTACCATTTTTTGAGTTCTGTTGTATTTATGTAATCAGAATGTATATTACCTATCTCATTAGGTGATACGGTCTTTATTGTCCTATTTTTTTGTATGATGGCTATGCCATCTTTTGTCTTAACGGCGTAGGTGTAGGGTGTCTTGTAGGCCCATATGAAGTTTGCTGGTGGTTGTACAACTAGCTTGTTTTCTTTTATTGTTAGCATCCCTGGACCTTCAAATTGGGAGGCTCTTCCACCAACTTCGACACCCTCTGTAATTTCCTTGATTGGTTTCATGATAGTCCCGGTAAGTAGACCATAAATGACCGCACCTATATCTCCATCTTGCATGTTTTTGATTAGATAATCTGGGCGTGTGACTAGTGGTTCTTTTCTTATCTTGGCTGGGTCTGCTACTTGCATCCCAGTCACTACTGTACTTCCTACTGGTACGCTATTTATTTCCTCAGGATCCTGTGGGGGTATATTATTTTGTAGATGGTAGTCTATTGGTGTCATTACAACAACGATTAATATTAGTATGAGTATAACGGTCCTAGGATCCTTTGAGGATGCTTTTAGCATATTTATAGCCTCCTTCTCCTATTATTAGGATGGTATCATTTTCATCGGCATGTTCTAGGGCCTTTTGGATTGCTTCTTTTACCTGTTGGTGGCTTGCCCCCAATGTCCCCCTTTTTATTTTTTGTCTACTAGACTTTATATGTATGATCTTTGATTTTGTATGATCTGATGCTTCCCTTGCATTATATGACGCTGGTATTATTATGTTAGCATTTGATAATATTCTTGCTATTTCTTTGTCACCTTCTATTCCACTCTCAGAAGAAATTGTATTTACTACTATGATCTTTCCAATAGTTTCTTCTTTTACTAGTTGCATTATTGCCCTAACACCAGCGGGGTTATGAGCATAATCTATAATTATCCTGGGCTTTTCCTTTATTATTTCATGTCTTCCGCTGGCGCCCTTGAATGAGCTTATACCCTTAATGATATACTTGGGGTCTATGCCCAAAGTTAAGCTGGCAGCTGCTGCCGCAAGACTATTATATACGTTGAAAATTCCGCCTATTTTGAGTTTAATTGTCTCATCTGTTATATTTAATTTGAACTTGTCCTTTTCTACCTGGGTGGCTTTAACTTCTGGTTGCGGTCTCTTGTAACCGCATGTACAATAATAGTCTCCAAGGTGGCCTAAGAATCTTCTCTTGTATTTTAGGGGTTTGCCACAGTATGAGCATTCTCGGTCCTCTGGGAATGCTTCAACGGGGTATTTGAGTGATTCTATGCCATAGAATGTTACTCTGTCCTTTGGGAGGTTATTGGCGAAACTTGCTACTATTGGATCATCTGCATTTAATATGATGTGTTGGGCGACATCTATGATTTCCCTCTTACATTCTATGTATGTTGGGAAGTCCTCTGGTGGTAGATGATCCCTTGAAATGTTTGTTATAATGGCTATTTTGACCTTGCTGTCTTCGGCTGTCTTTTTTATTTCGCCTGGTCTTCCGAATGTTCCTATTTCAACTACTGCTATGTCACCTTCCAGTCTTGCTTGTAGAGCTGGTATTAGTTCGGTATTTCCTTGGATGTTAAGATGGTGTTCAGGTACCTTGTATCCAGCCACTTTTAGGATGTTTTTTAGTATCTTTGTGGTTGTGGTTTTACCATTGGTCCCGGTGACGCCTACAACTGGCTTTTTAACTTTACAAGAGGCTATGATGTCCTCAACTGTTATGATCTTTTTGCCTTTTATGAGTTGGAGTATATTTTTATTTTTTAGTAAGCTTGGCGCTACCGCTATCTTATCAGCACCTTTTATTATTTTGGGGTTGTGGCCTCCAAGGTCTAGTTTGATGCCTTCTGCTTCAAAGATCTTGCGTAGGGGTGTTTCCTTGCGAATGTCTGATACCGTTACTATAGCATTTTTTGCAAGTATTCTTGCCATTAGGCTGCCTACTGTCCCGCAACCACCAAGTACTACTATGTTCTCCATTTTAGAGTTTCTCCTTGTAATTTTTTATAGCACGTTGGATGTCCTTTTTCACATTTTGGTAGGCGTTAACAACACCAGGGCCCATGTGGATTATTGTATCTCCTTTTTCAGAATTTTCTATGGCCTTTTTGATGGATTTGTATACGTTTTCTACTATTATGGTTTTTGTGGGGTTCGCTCCCTTGGCAACTTCTTCAGCTGCTTTCCAGTCTATTTTTTCTGTTGTTTCATTTTTAGCGCTTACAATGAGAATTTCAGCCGCTTTTGCGAGTGTTCTGCCTATCTTGAATTTGTCCCGCACTGTTAAAGTGTCGGGGTTGTCGAGGCTTATTATAAGCCTACCATCAAATTCCAAACCCTCAAATAATTTTTCCATGCTCTCAGGATTGTGAGCAGCGTCCATGTAAATTTTAACACCATTAACTTCGTCTATGACCTCGAAACGACCTCTTATGCCCTTGAATTCGCCCATGCGCTTCTTTAGGTAGTCTATGTCAAAGCCTAGTATTAGTCCTGTTGTAATGGCTGCTAGTGCATTTTCAACATTAAATATCCCTGGAACCTTTAAAGTTACTCTTTCCTTGTATGGTCCGAAGTATTCTCTTCTAAAATTTCCACATTCACATTTTATGCTTCCGCATCTTTCACAGATTATTGTGGGTATTCTCCCAATTGTGAGGGTAAATTCCGACCCTTTAAGACCGTTTAATTTGATTTTCTCGGCTTTAACATCAGCTGGTAAAGGTTTTGTCACATAACTTTTACCATGAAATTCCATCTTTCTCTTTCTGCCCACGCTATAGATGATATGGGGTGATTCTATCTCACTTGTGAGCCTGTTTATTATGGGATCGTCTCCGTTGAGTATGAGCAGGCCCTTTTGGTCGATAAGGTCTTTGATGAGAAAGTTACGCCTGATATAATCATCATAATCTTTAAATTCATCGAGGTGGTCTGGGGTGAGGGTAGTTATAATACCAGCGCATAATTCAAGGCCTTGTGTCATCCTTATGGTACCATGAGGCAATTCAAAAACTGCAAATTCGCCTTCACCTAGTTTATCTTCTATTAGTAGGTCGACTAGCCCTTCGATGACAAGGGAATCTTCTAATGATGAAAAGGAGATTGTAGGGTGCTGTCCTTCTATGATATGTTTTATCATGTTTGTGGTCGTGGTTTTACCATCTGTGCCTGCTACTCCAACCATCGGAATTTTAATAAAAGAGTTGAGCATTCTCCCAATCATAGGAGGTGTGATATACTCAATCTCTTTTTCTGTTTTTTTTATTAGTTCGTATATTATGGAATTTTTGGGGATGTTGGGTGAAATGAAGATTGAATCTGCCCATTCTATATCCTTGGGATGGTGTCCTCCAAAATGAAATCTTATACCATTTTTTTGCATCTTTTTTATCCTCTTTTTGGCCTTTGGGGGTAGTTTTTCGAATTCTTTAATTTCTGTGACTAACACTTCATTGCCAAGGTGGTGTAGTAGTTTTGCAGCGGGTCTGCCGGCGTTCCCTGCACCAACCACTAGTATTTTTTTATTTTTCATTGTCCCACCATTTTTTCTATCTTTTCTTGGATTTTTATGATCTTTTTTTGTCCGTTACCTCCTATGAGTATTCTATGGTATTTTCTGCTAAAATTTTTTAGTAATTTGATGATCTCATCGGTGCCTTTTGCGGTTAGCACTTTTGATGGTAGGTTTTTTGCATGTTCTATGCTGATATTTACTGTGTCTTCGAGGCCTGGGAATAATACTAGGATTTTTGGGGGTTTTTTACCTATTTCTTGGAGTGTTTCGAATCTCCAGTCTTCGTTTTTTCTTGGGGTTCCGAGGAATATAACATCAAAATCAGTTTCTTGTAGTATTGTTTTCATGGCTGAGGGATTGTCAATTTTCCCTATGATGATATTTGTATCATCAAATTTATAATTTTTTATACGCCCTTTTGGAGCTTCGAAGTCCCTTAGAGTGGATTTTATTATATCTTCTGGCACTCCTAGTAGCCTGGCCGCTTCTGCGGCGGCTCCTGCGTTTAATTTGTTGAATTTTCCAAATAATTTGAGTTTTCCATTGTATGCATTGTATAGTATTGATTTTGGGTTTTTTAATTGGAATGAGAGTGGGTCTTCTTTGTTGAGTAGCACTTTTTTTCCTTTTATGAATTTTTTGAGGCTTTTTTTGTAGTTTTTGATGGTTTTGTGGTGGTTCATGTGGTCTCGGCCTATGTTGGTTAGGATTATGAGGTTTGGGTTGAAGCATTGGTCTGCGAAATCTAGTGTCATGTCGCATATTTCTACGACTATTATATCGTATTTTTTTTCTGAGGCTTTTAGTATGAGTTCGGTGTAGCCTTGGAATCCTCCTCCAGCGTTCCCACCTACTAGGACTTTTTTACCCCACTTTTTTAGTATTTTTGTTATCATGAGGGCTGTTGTTGTTTTGCCATTTGTTCCTGTGACCCCTATGGTATATGGTTTTTTGTGGTCTTCTAGGATGTTGCAGAGTAGTTTGTCTTCTAATTTCTCTTTGAGTGGTGAGGAGTAGAGGCTTGGGCTTAACATTACAGCGTCACATGCTCTTATTTTTTTCAGGTCATGGAAGCCCAAGTCTACTTCAATATCTTCTAGGCCCTTCAAGTTTAGGTTGGTGTTGATGTCAGTGGCGTATACTTCGTATCCACGTCTTCTAAGTGATTTAACGGCTTTTCTGCCTTCGACGCCTAATCCTATCACTGCGACTTTCATAGTGGGACACCAGAATAAGGGTTATTATCAAGGTTATTATCCTGTTTGGATTGTTGAGATTCCACCATTTTTTTCTATTGTGAATGTGTGGTCTGCGAGGTTTTCTAGTTCTTCTTCGTGGGATACTATTATTATCTGTGAGCATTCAAGTTCGTCTAGTATTTCTCTGAGTTTTAGGAGTTGTTCTTTGCTGAATCCGTCTGTTGGTTCGTCTAGTATGAGTATGTCTGATTTTATTGTGGAGTATCTTTGTATGATGGTGTTTAGTGCTAGTCTGTATGCCAGTGCTACGCTTGTTTTTTCTCCTCCGCTGAGGTGTTCTATGTCTTGTTCGTAGCCTCCTTGTTCTATGATGGGTGTGAAGTTTTCGTCTATTCTTACGGTTTTTTCATTGTCTTCTACGAGTTTTTGGAACCAGCGTTGGAAGTGGCTGTTGAATTCTTGGTTTATTTGTAGCATTACATGGGTTTCGATATCGTGGAGTGTTGGTATGAAGTATTCTTTGAGCCATCTAACATATTCTTTTAGTTTTTTTATGGATCTTTTTATCTTTTCTTTTTCTTTTATCTGGTCTTCTAATTCTTTGATTTCTTTTTTTATCCTTTTGAGTGTTCCAATGGTTCTTTGGTGTTTATTTTCACATTCTCTTATCTTTTCCATGATTTTGTCTAGTTTATTCTGGGTTTGGTCTCTTTTTTCTTTTATTTTATCTTTTTTTTCTAGTATTTTGTCCAGTTTTTTGATTTTTTCCTTTGCGGCTTCTATTTGGCTTGTTTTTTCCTTTATGATTTTTTTGTTTTCTTGGTATTCCATGTTTTGTGTTGGTTTTAGTTTTCTGATCATTTCTTGATGTGATCTTATGGAGGCGTTTATGTTGGCTATTTTTTCTTTTAATTTGTCTCTTTCACCTTCTAATCCAGTTTCTTCTGTTTTAAGCCGTTCCATTTCACTTTGTATGCTGGATTTTGCTTTTATGCTCTCTTCTAGGTCTTTTATCATCGTTTTTATCTTTTTTGTTTTTTCTTGGATTTTTTCTATTGCCTTATTATTTTTTTGGCGGGTTTGTTCCTTGTCTTCTAATTTTTCTTTGAGAGTTTCTAGTTCCCTTTTGGCGTTTTCATATTCTATTATTTCTTCTTTGAGCTTCTTTTTTTCTTTTATTTTTGTCTCGTATTCTTTTTTTGTTTTTTCAAGTTCTTTTTTCTGGTCTTGTTTTTCTTTGAGTTTCTTTTTGATTTTGGATGGGTTGACTGGGGCTCCGCATGTTGGACATGTTTTTTCTTCTTTTATTGAGGAGTAGTCATTTATTTTAGCGTTAACTTCTCCTATTTTTTCCTCTGTTATCCCTATTTTTCTCCTGTATTTTTCTATGGTTTCTTCGACTTCTGTTAGGCTTTGATTGGATGGTTTTTTAATCTTTTCCAAGTTTTTGATTTTTCTGGTGATCTTGGATTGTTCTTTTTTGATTTTTTCGTTGTCTTTTCGGATTTCTTGGAGCCTTTCTAGATGCTCTTGCTCTTGGTCTTTCAAGTTTTTTAATTGGTTTTTGCTTAATGGTATGCTCTTATAGTCTTCTTGGATGTTCTCTATTCCCTTTTTTATAATTTTTAAGCGTTCTTCCACCCTTTTTAGTCTCTTTTCTTGTCTTGATTTTTCTTTTTCTTTTTTATCCTTTTCTAGAATGTGTCTTCTATATTCTTCCTCTATTTTTTCATTTTTTTTCTTGGCATCCTCTATTTGCTCCCATATAATATCAATTTTTTCTGTCAGTCTCTTTTTTCTGCCTTCGGCATCTTTAACCTTTTCATATGCTCTTTCAAGCTCCTTAAGATCATATTCTACAAGCTTTCTCTTCTCTTCTAATTTTTCCATTTCATCTTCTATTCTCCCGATTAAAAGCCTGTATTTGTGTATTTCACTTTTAATATCATCTTTTTTATCCTTTAATCTTTGGAGGTCGTGTATTCTCTCTTTGAGTTCATCAGCCCTCTTTTCAATCCTAACCGCCACTATATTAGCGTTAGTGGCGGCTATCTTATAATCTTCCAATCTTAAAGCCTTTCTAATTGTCTTAAGCCGGTCTTCAGGGTTCATATTTATTATATTTTTCATCTCTTCTTGTGGGGTGAAAACAGCATACCTGTAAATGTGGCTTTTTGCACGCGGATTCAAAGGCTCATTATACTCCAATATTTTAAGTATCATATCCTTCATCTCTGTCGGTCTCAAATTTATCCTGCCATTCTCTGTTTCGATATAACATTCACCCTGGCTTATACTACCATCAGTCCTTCTAAGGCTCCTATAGATAGTGTAGGTTTTACCATCCACTTGGAATGTTAGGGAAACATGACCCCTATTTGAGCCTATACGGAGTAGACCAGCCCCTCTTTGACCTCCAAGACCAAAAAGGGCGAATTCAACCGCCAAGAGTATTGTTGTCTTACCAGAACCGATATCACCCTTAAATAATGTGACACCACTAGAAAAGTTTATCCTTGCCTCCCTATAACTTCGAATATTCTTAAGTTCTAAGGATTTGATAATCATAAAAGATCACCCAATGACTTATCAAGTGACAATACACGTATAGCATCCTTAAACATCCCCTCTTCATAATCTATTCTGCGCTCATTAGGTTCCCTATCCCTCCTTAAAACTGCCAAGAGTTCCATGGCAACATCAACATCACACTCTCTGAGAATGTCTAAGTCTTCCCTGTTCTCCTTGAAAAGGCTCTTTTCAACCTGCGGAACATCCTCTACCCTAATCCTTATCTTTCGTCTTTCACTGCGCCTGAGACCATGACGGTTTATGTTAACATGTAAAGCCCCCATCCCTATGAGCAAATCCCTTATCCTCAAGGGGTCTATATCGGCTGTTTTACCTGATGAAAGCTCGCCCAAAATCTTCACCATAACAAGCTTATCTTCAACATCATAAACCTGGAGCTTAGAGATTATATCATCCATAGCCTCATGGGAGCTTTTACCCGTAACATCATATTCAAAATAGGCATATTCAACAAGGTCCAAGGGCAGAAAACTCGCACTCTGGATAGTATCATCAAATTCTATAATATAAAATCCCCGTTCTTTGCCCTTGGCATTTGCTTCAAGATCAGTTGCATATGATCCAAACAATGGCCCAGGGTATACTATCAGGCCATAATCTTCTTCATATTTTTCTATCCTCTCATGTAAGTGACCCCCAGCATAATAATCAAAACCCTGGGGGAAAAGGTTTAATGGTATAGACTCCATTTCTGAAAGATGTGCTGGTTTAAATTCTGTTATGGCACTATGAAAAAGGAATATCTTAAACCCTTCTTCGGCCTCTAATGGGCTCTTGTCCAAGTGTCTGAACTGTTCTATTTCCATGCTCATTCTACGGGCTGATATACCTGTAAGTTTCGCCCCGGTCCTTGGGTCGACGGTAAAATCAAGAGTATACCCTTTTTTTCCTTGGCGGATTCTGTCCACCTTTTTTAGCAGGCCTGCGCTTTCAAGCACGTCGATCATTGATGTTCTGGTTGGACTGTAATCATGACTCCCATAACATACATATACTGGTATTCCAGCCTCTTTGAGTCCTTTTAGTATTTTAGCGACTTCTTTGACAACTTCCATATTGGGTATGTTGGAATGGAACAAATCCCCTGATATTATGATAAAATCAACTTTTGAATCGATAGATTTTTTAATGGCCCTTCTGAAACTTTCAATTTCTATGTTTTTTAGTTCTGTGTATCTGTGGGCTCCGAGATGGCAGTCTGCTAAATGAGCGAACTTATACATGATCTGCACCTGTTATAAGTCTTCAGGGGATAAGAGTGGGGGTTTCTCTTTTGTTTTGTTTATTTTGCCCTTAATATGTTCTTCGAATAGTGGTATTTTGATGGGCACCGCAAATTTCGTGAATACACTAGTCACTATAGCCTCTCCCCTGTCAAGGCTTGCTATTGTCCTATTATCATCTGAAAGGTCCTGTGAGGCGCTTGCTATGATCTCGGATCTTTCTTGTGACATTTCATTTCCTAGGATTATTTTTGTGTTCATATTTGCAAGGATTGTCCTGGGGATTAAGGTTACGAGTTGTGTTATGGCAACGAGTCCAATGTTAAATTTCCGGCCTTCCCTTGCTATTGTACTGTAAATGTTATGGCCTTGTTTTTCTATGACTTCTTTGCCAAGGACTCTTGGAGCTTCTTCGATCACTATACCGATGATGGGTTTGTACTTTAATGTGCCCTTTGCTTTGTATTTTTGGTACTTGTTGAATATTGCCCCGACAATTATGCTACCTACTAATAGTTCTGCTTCTCCTGTTAGTCTTGAAGTGTCTATTATAACAATCTTACCATCTTCTAGGGATTTTATAATGTCTTTGATTGTTGATTCTCCACGATCTGTATTGAATACGTTCCCACGGGATTTTAGCTGACCGTTTTTCGTGTAGATTCCTAGTATATTGTCGAATTTTCTCTTTATAACGCCTAATGTTCTGGGGTTTACTCCTTCAATTTCTTCTTCTTGGATTATGCTTGGTATCCAGTTTTCTTTGTATATGTTATGGTAACGTTTTAGAGCGTCTCTTTGTGCATCTGTAAATTCAACTATACCATCGAAATGCTCTGGTTTTATGGATTTAAGGTTTATCCTTAGGGACTCTACCATCCCTTGGACGTTGGATGCGTCTGGGGAATAATATATGAGTTTTTCCTGGTTGGGATGATCTTTTAATCCTTGTTCGTTCCTGCCATAGTATTCATCATGGGGGTCGAGGACTAGCATGCCTATGTTTTCTATGTCCATGAGTTCCCAGAGCATCACTTTTACTAGGTTACTTTTTCCTCTACCTGTTGTCGCCGGTATGAGGATATGATGTGGTATTGCTTCTTTGGCATCAACATGTATACTTGTCTTAAGTTCTTTGGAGCCGCTTCTCACATTACCTAGGTAGAGTGGATTTTCTATCTTCTCTTCCATTAGAAATTTAAGATCATCATCCTCTATGCGTCTTACAGAATTGAAAAAATTGGGGAGTGTTTTGGGCAATTGCGGTTTATCATCTCGTATTTGGAGTATGGGTTTAGCCTCTGCAATTATATAATTTCTAAGCTTCTCGTCTAGGAATTCCATGTGGGAGCCGTGACCTTCAAGTTGGAGTCCTGAAGCAAGTTCTCTCATGATCTGTGGGATTTGTGAATGATAAACTAAATCTTTTACTTGCAGGATGTTATAATTGCCATCACTTTCTTCTGCGACTAATAAGTCTCCAAGTTCTATCTTTGAACCACTCTTTTCCCTTATAAAAATCTTGGAAGTCTCTCCTCCTATGATCTGGCCTACAACATCGATTTTTGACCCCCCCACAATTGTTGGATCTTTAATCTTTGATTATATTCGCTATCATGTTTAATCTTTCATGAGCATCAAGCGCCCTTATATGAGATTTCAACTCTTCTAGGAGATCATCTGATAACGCTGAAAGTATTCTTGTCCTGTACAGTTTCACTTCATCCATACGTACTCTTGCATTAAGATCAGCGTCTATGAGACCATATGGGTAACCAGGGAATGTGGGATCAACTGTGTTTTCGCTAATAGCAGATACTACTTCCACTTCATCATGGCCTGTTTTAAGAAGGTCCATGCGAAAAATATAATCTGTGAGCTTGTGTAATTTAACAGCCATTATAATAGAACCTGGATGTTCACTCTTCACCTTTTCTTCTGCTATTGGATAATAGCACCACCTATCATAATCGTTATATTCGGCAAATTTTTTAATGGATGCTATTAGAGAATTTCCTGTATTTGTTGATAATGTTGATGTTTTTGAAAGGCCTGCAAAGTTAACCCCCATTTTATAGGCGGTTTTCATTACTTTATTTAAGTATTCGTTTTCGCGTTCAAATGATGCTTGGAGTGAACCATCCTTCACGAGTATGTCACCATCATCGAGCTCCTTTTTTACTATATGCGTGCTGAGGCTCCATTCAGCGAATCTGCGGGCAACTGAAAACATTCTACTCCTCTGGTAGAAGTCTGGGGGGCCTGGAAGCGTAACCTTTAAATTCTTGGGGAGATACTTTCTATCTTCTTCTGATAGTGGGAATATTTTCACTTTACCTATCTGCTTATCTTCGGATTCATGGACATTGAGATAGGATAGGAACTCTATCTTCTCGGGCATCCCAGAGAATGGTCTTTGACGTTCTTTACCCTTGAAGAGGTTAAAGTATACTCTGTTTATTTGGAGTGAGAATGTCGGAGCTTCTAGTATGGTGTTGTTCCCCCCGTCGACGAAGGCCATTAAACGCGGTTCAACATCTTTGAGGGGTTTGAAATTGTCTTTGTTGAAATCATAAACCTTATAATCCCTTGATTGTATATATGGCTTGCCAAGTCCCCTGTTAACATCTTCTTCAAGGGCTTTAATTATCTTTTCAACAACCCCCAATACTATAACCCCCACCACGTAATACGTGGGGTTTTATTCTTTTTCTATTATAACGGCTGTACCATAAGCTAGAATCTCTTGCATGACATTGGATATGGAATCAGAGTCAAATCGTGCGCTTATAATAGCGTTAGCTCCAAGTTCCCTTGCATGCTCTATCATACGATTAATAGCTTCTTGGCGTGCATGTTCCATCATAGTAACATATTCTTTGATTTCCCCGCCGACTAAGGATCTTAGACCGGCCCCTACTTGGCCTCCAAGGTCTCTGCTCCTGACTGTAAGACCGTAAACGAAGCCTATGGTTTCAACGGCACGATACCCTGGGACATAATTTGAACTTACAACAATAATATCCTCATATTTACTAGGTGCTGGTGGTTTTTCTTCTTCTAAGCGTCTTTCTTCAAGTTTGGTGCCGCATTCTTCGCAAAAATTGGCTTCAGGCCCATATTCTCTATTACAATTTGGACAATACTTTATGGGCGTCTCTACTCCTTCTTCTGGGAGGTTTGAGGGTTTAACCATTCCTTTTTTTCTTTTTTCTTCTAATCTTCTTTTCATCTCTTCGGTTGATACCATAGTGTTCACCAAATTTATTTTTCTAATTTTCAATGTATATATGGGTAACCGCTGGGGTTTTTATTATTGTAATCGATGGCGCACCGTGATGGGTGTACAATTTCTTAAATATTAGCTTTGCTAGAAATGTTATTCTATGAAGCTTCGAAGGGCTCTTACATTATTTGATGTGGTGAACCTTGTAATCGGGACTATTATCGGTGCTGATATTTATATTGTGGCTGCTGTTGGTGCAGGGGTCCTTGGACCCGCATCTATACTATCATGGTTTATAGCCGGGGTTATGGCGATTATAATTGCACTTGTATTTGCCGAATCTTCATCAGTATTAGCTCGTGTAGGCGGACCCTATGCGTATGCTCGGCATGTATTTGGGGATTTTATAGGGTTTCTTGTGGGCTGGTCTCTTTGGGTGTCATCATGGGTGGCTATAGCGGTTTTTCCTGTTGCATTTGTTTCATATTTGCTCCATTTTCTGTCATTGGATCCTATTCTACAAGCTGTTGTTAAGGTCGTTTTCATAATTTCTTTAACTTTGGTAAATTATAGGGGCGTGGAAATGGCTGGTAAGGTTAATGATGCTTTGACTGTTTTGAAGCTGGCTCCACTTTTTATTTTTGCCCTTGCTGGTTTGGTTTATTTTTTAATGGAACCTGATGTTCTCCTGGCTAATTATACGCCCTTCGCACCCTATGGTCTTGGAGGAATGGGTAGTGTTGTTGTATTAGTGTTCTGGGCTTATGTTGGGTTTGAACTTGTAACAGTACCATCTGATGAGGTTATAGACCCTAAAAGGACAATACCGAGGGCTATAATCATTGGGATGGTATTTATAATGTTCTTTTATCTTTTAACGAATTTTGTCATATTAGGTGTTGTCCCTTGGGGTCTTCTTGCAGGTAGCAAGGCACCCCTGGCACTTGCAGGTTACATGCTACTAGGACCCGGTGGGGCTCTTCTCATGGCATTGGGGGCTCTATTTTCAATATCTGGTTCTGAGGAGGCAGGTATACTTTCTACTGCGAGGATATTATATGCTATGGCTTCTGATGGTCTTCTTCCAAAGGTCTTCGCTTCGGTACATCCAAGGTACAGAACACCCCATGTTAGTTTGGTTTTCCAGAACTTAACAGCGATGGTAGCGGCGATTTTAGGAACGGCCACGCAACTTATTAATATTTCTGTGTTCACTTTACTCTTCTGTTACATTTTAACTTGTATTTCATTACCTTTACTCAAGAAGGGGAGGATACCTATTAAGGCTATCCTAGGATTTTTTGTATGTGTTTATCTTATGGTGAACTGTTCAGTTGACTCTATACTTTGGGGTCTGCTTTTAACTTTTATTGGAATCCCATTATATTTGAGGTATGCAACTCATCAACCTGATATTTATGTTAGGAGAATAGCAGGGCAACTACAAGAGAGCATACTGGTAAGGAGAGAGAGGAGATTCCTTGCAAGATTTTTGAGATTAATGTTCATTCTTATAAAAAAATTGAAAAAGGTAATGGCTTTCTGATCACTGGAATCTTCATCTTTTTAAATCTTTTTTTTTGTGACAAAAAAGGGCATAGTATAAGTGAATATAGGAGAGGATGGGATTGGTTAGCATTGAAAAAGTTAAACATTCTTTTAGCATTCCTTATGATATTTATCGGGATGGGTGTTGGATCGGCAGCTTCATACTGTGAATGGTCCCATGCCAACAGAAAAGAGCACCTTTTATACGATGCCAATAACTCTTAATAAGACCATGTAAATAAAGTACATGATAAAGGATAATAAACCAGTATAGGATAATCAGCCATGAAATAACCAAGAATAAAAAAAATCGGACAGTATTCCCTTGGTAAAGCAGCTTTGTTGATTTTCCCTGAATCTATATACAGTTAATGGCAGACAACCAACAAATAAAAATACAATTTATACTTCCCCGATAATCTTGGACAAGAACATGATCATAAAATACTTGATAGTTAGTAGCAACACAATATACACTGGGATAGTCAAGCACACACCCTGTAAATTCGCCAATGGGTGGCAATTCAAGGTAAAGAGGTTCAAAGGGGACAAATCTTATTATTTTTTTAAGAATTTTCTAATTTCCTTCAGATTCATGGTATTTATTATATCATGGGTTGTTGCCCATCCTCTCCTGGCTGTTTTAACACCCCATTTCATGTTGTGGAGGTCTGGGAGGCGGTGAGCGTCACTATTTATTGCTAGTTTGCACCCGTATTCTATGGCCTTTTTTATGTAGATGTCTTTGAGGTCTAAACGGATTGGGTTAGCATTCACTTCGAGGATTTTTCCATTTTCAGCCGCTTCTTCGAATATCCTGTCGAGGTTGAGGGGGTATTCGTCTCTTCTGAATAATTTTCTGCCGGTGGGGTGTCCTATTATGTGGACGTGTTTGTTTTCTATTGCTGATAGTATACGTTCTGTCATGTCTTCCCTTCCGGGTGAGTGTATACTTGCTATCACAATATCTAATTTTGATAATATGTCATCTGGGATGTCTAGTTGGCCGTCTAATCTTATGTTAGCTTCTATACCTTTGAAAATGTGTATTTTGAGGTTTAAGTTTTCTATTTCCTTTATCTGTCCTTGGAGTTTTTCCTCGTCAAGGCCTCCGGCGATTTTTAGGGAGCTGCTGTGATCTGCGATGGCTATATATTCGTATCCTAGGTTTTCAGCTGCCTTGGCCATGGTCTTTATGGTTTCTGTGCCGTCGCTCCATATTGTGTGGATGTGGAGGTCTCCTTTGATTTGGTCTTCTTTTATTAGATTTGGGAGTTTTCCTTGGGTTGCTGCTTCTATTTCTCCATTGTTTTCTCGGAGTTCTGGTGGGATGTATTCTAGTTCGAGGGCTTTGAAGATTTCTTTTTCGGTCTTTGATGCTATCCTTTTTTTGTCTTTGTATAATCCGTATTCGTTTAGTTTCATGGATTTTGAGCGTGCTAGTCTCCTTAATTCGATGTTAAACTCCATGGATCCTGTGAAGTATAATAGGGCTGCTCCGAGTTCTTCTTTTTTGAAAATGCGCAGTTCGCATTCTAGCCCGTCTTCTAGGCGTATTATGGCCTTTTTAGGACCTTTCGCTATTATATTATCAACTAATTCGAGGGATGTGAAATATTCTATTACTTCTTTTGGGTTTTTGGTTGTTGCGAGGATGTCTATGTCTCCTATTGTCTCTTTACTTCTTCTTATGGATCCTGCTATTTTTACTTTTTCTGTTTTTGGGTGCTCCTCGATGAGGGATTTTATATATTCTGCTATGGGCGCTGCATAGGCTAGGGGCTTTCTTCCTAGGGTTGATCTGACGAATTTTATACTTTGTAGTATCCTTTTTTCTTTTTTTTCTCCGATTCCTTTTATTTTTCGGAGGTTGCCCTTTTTGGCATGGTATTCTAGGTCTTGGAGGTTTTTGATTTTGAGTTTTTCATAGAGTATTTTTATTGTCCTGGGGCCTATTCCTTCTACTGCGAGTAGGCTGTCAATGTCTATGGGGTATTCTTTTTCTAGCTTTTCTAGGTAGGATAGTCTGCCTGTTTTTAATATTTCTTCTATTTTTTCGGCTATGTTTTTACCTATCCCTGGCAGTTCTGTTAGTTTTCTTTTTTTGGCGTATTCTTCTATGTCTATTGGTAGGAGTTGGATGGTGTGGGCTGCTCTTCTGTAGGCTTTGACTCTGAATGTTTCTTCTTTCAGTTCGAGGAAGTCCGCCACCCTGTTTAGGGTTTTGGCGATTAGTGCATTTTTCATTATCTCCACGCACAAAAAAAGAGGGTAATGGGAGTTTAGGGTTTTCTTATGGATTTTACTATCTCTGATATTTTTTCTTTGATGTTTGTAGCATTTTCTACTATTGTCCCTGTTACTATTATGTCTGCGCCGGCTTTCGCCGCTCTTCTAGCGTCTTCTCCGGTTCTTATCCCGCCGCCTACTATGAGTGTCAAGTTTGTGGATTTTTTCACCTTTTTTATCATTTCTGCTGGTACTGGTTTGTTTGCTCCGGATCCTGCTTCTAAGTAGAATAGTCTCATTCCTAGTAGTTCTGCTGCCATTGCGTAGGCTGCTGCTATGTCTGGTTTGTCCCTTGGGATTAGTTTGGCGTCCCCAACCCATCCTACTGTGCCTCCTGGTTCTATTACAAGGTAGCCCATGGGTAGTGGTTCTATTTTCATCTTTTTTATGGTGGGGGCTGCTAGTGCTTGGGCTCCTATTATCCAATATGGGTTTGCGGAGTTTAAAAGTGTCATGAAGAAAATGGCGTCAGCGTGGCTTGTTATGCCTGAAATGTTACCAGGAAATAATATTATGGGGACTTCTAGGTTTTCTTTGAGAGTTTTTGCTGTCGTTTCTAGTTCTATGCTGTTGGTTGTTGACCCGCCGAGCATTATCCCATCTGATCCTCCTTGGATCGCCGCAGTTGCTATTTTGAGTGCTTCTTGTGATGTTTGCTTTTCTGGGTCGATGAGGGTGAGGTGTATTTTCCTCTCTTTGAGGATGCTATTGAAGTAATTTTCAACTTTCATATTGGACACGATAAGAGTGGGGTATTTAGCCTCTTGGGTCTTTCGCTTTGAACCTTAGACCTTTATAGCCGCATTTTCTGCACCTTGTAGCATTTGGCGGGTTTCTTGCGTTACATTTGAAGCATATTTTGACATTGAATAGTCTCTCCTCTGCTACTTCGAATTTTGCCATGAATATCATCTCCTTATGAATTCTTCTTGGATTTTAACAACTTCTCGGCTGTTTTTAGCCTTTGAGTATGCCTCTAGTAATTCTTTGTTGAGGTCTAAGAAGTGGAGACCCCATTTGAATGATGACATTATATTGACTGCTATATCTTTTAATCCGATTATATAAAAGGTTGCCCCTAGGGCTTCTGCAGTTGACAATATAGAGGGTTTGCCATAGTTTGTTGGATTGGCGGCTACTAAGTATGGTAGCGCCCTATGATACCTTTTAACTGCGAAAATTGGTGAAGACTTCTTAACCTCTTTCCATGAACAGTCCAGGGCTGTAACACCCCATTTGAGGATCCTGTCCTTGTCTGCTGGGGATAATGCCTTCTCCGCGAATGGGTTGAGTACTATGCTACCCCTTGGTATCCTTCGGGGGCTTGTTACTATCTTGATTTTTCCCATCCTGGCCAATTTTAGGCTTGTACATTTTTTCCTGTCACATTCCTCTGCATGGTATACGATGATCCTCATAATTTTTTTTAGAATTGGTTTCTTTCGTAGTCCATTATCTTTGGTATTGCGAGTGATGGGTCTTCTAATTTGTCTAGGTCGTAGTATCTTCCACCTGATAGCATTGCAAGTTCCATGTTTATGTTGCGGCCTTGTTGGAATTTTCTCTCAAAGTTTATAACTACTGTGTGTATTTCATTTTTGTTAAGTTCTCTTCCAAGTTCCATGACGTCCTGGATTGGCCTGCCCTCGATACCGACGTTTGGCATGCCATCGCTTAATATTAGCATCACTGGCACGTATTCTTCTTTTTTCTTTTCTTCTTTAAGTATTTCGAGTCCTTTTTTTATTCCGTGGGCCATTGGTGTTGTGCCACCTACTCTGATATTGTCTACTTTTTGTTGGAATGACTGGGCTCTCTTGGTTGTGGGTATTATTATTTCTGCTTTTCTTCCTTTGAATCCTATTACGCTTAGTTTGTCTTTGTGGCGTTGTGCGTCTTGTATTATCTTGTTTAGTATGTTTTTTATCTTAGCTGCTTTCTGGTCTGTGAACATTGACCCGCTTATATCTACTACCAGTGCTATGCTGGCCCTTGCACCATGTTTTCTGATCTTTTCTCGGAGATCTTCAGGTTCTACTTTTATATGGTCTTCTGATTTGAGGGCTGCGGCTCTTAGGGTTGCGTCTATTGCTATGTCCTTTGATTTTCCCTTTAACATCTTGCTTTTCACGTATTTTCCTTTTTCTGTCTTTGATTCTACTCTGCTTCCGTAGAGTCTCCTGTTCTTTTTGCCTTTAAACTTTAGGATGTTTTTGATGTCTATGTCAACTTCTTCTTCTTCTTGTATTGTCCTCTCACTTGGGTTGGGTGTCATTTTCAAGTCTGCTGAGCCTAGGCTGGGTTGTTTGCTTTCACCACCATATCCCTTTTCATCCGGCGGGGGGTTCTCACCCCCCGTGGCCTCGCCCTCAACCGCTTCACTAGATTCTTGTTCCATTTCTGTTTTTGCTTTTTGTATTTGCCTTTTCACGTCCTGGCGGGCGTATGATCTTTCGGGTATTCTTTCTCCTAGGACTAGTTCAACAGCCTCTTCCAGGTCTTCTGGCAAGACCCTTGTTCTGCCATTGTATGCTGCTATGGTCTTTGAAGCTTTAAGGATAGCTATATCTGCTCTGTGACCGTCCACGCCCACGTTAACGCATATTCTTGCTATGAGTTCTAAAAGTCTTTCATCTATTTTAACTTGAGGTAGTAGTTTCCTTGCGTTGAGTATCCTCTCTAATAGTTTTTCTTGTTTTTCTTGGAATTTTCTTCTGAAGGCCTCTGGGTCTTCCTCGAATTCTTCTCTGCGTGCCATGATCTTCACTCTTTCTTTGATGTCTTGGATGGTCTCTACATTAATGTGTAGGCCTATACGGTCTGCTAGTTGTGGTCTTAGTTCTCCTTCTGCTGGGTTCATTGTACCTACTAGTATGAATCTGGATGGGTGTGATATTGAGATGCCTTCTCTTTCAACATAGTTGATCCCATAGGCTGCCGCGTCTAGTAGCACGTCTACGAGGTGATCGTCTAAGAGGTTTATTTCATCAACGTAGAGTATGTTACGGTTGGCTTCTGCTAGTATACCTGGTTCTAGGGCTTTTATACCCTCCTTGAGAGCTTTTTTTATGTCTAATGACCCAACTACCCTGTCTTCGGTTGAACCTAATGGTAGTTCAACGACTCTCATCTTTTTCTCTTCAACTTCAATATTATCCTTTGACTTGCAGAGTTGACAGAGTGACTCCTTGTCATCTGGGTTGCAGTTGAATGGGCATCCTTTGACAGTCTTTATTGATGGTAGTAGGTCTGCCAGTGCCCTGACTGCTGTTGTCTTACCTGTACCTTTATCGCCCCTTATCAGAACCCCACCAATGGATGGGTTTATTGCATTTAATATTAGGGCCTTTTTCACTTTTTCTTGTCCTACTATTGCCGTGAATGGGAAAATCAAATTCTTCACTATACTCACCACAAGGAAAAAATATCCTAATAACTATACTATTATTATCCCTTTTATAAAATAAGTCATTTCCCCTAGGATCATACTCTAAGCCCATTTTTTAAGAATAAAAATTATTAATAATAAACATCAAAAATATAAGGTTGAGGTGAGTTAAATTGTGTACTGTAGGGGGGCCAATGGCTGATATAAAAATGAGGAAACTCAAAACCAAACGCTGTAAGTGTCTTGATTGTGGTAATGAGTTCAAGGGTGTCGGTAAAAGGATCATATGCCCATCATGCCAATCAGATAACATAGAATGCTCCGAGTAGGGGGGTGATCTTGTGTGTAGCGTAGGAGGGCCCATGGTAGACATAGACCTTAAAAAGGTCACAAGTCGGAAATGTAAGTGTCTTGATTGTGGTAATGAGTTCAAGGGTGTCGGTAAAAAGGTCAGATGTCCATCATGTCAGTCAGAGAACGTAGAATGTTCAGAATAAAAAAAGACGAGATATTATTCATCAGCGGATACAATGGTCTCGTTGGCGTGGTGAAATCGGCAGAACCCCGTAACATATTCATGGGCACCCCACAGGATGAGATAGTACTATCATTGGATAAGGATGACCTTATAGCCGTCTCAGCATTTGAAACAGGCCCCAGGATAGAGAAGGCTATAAAATGTATGATACACCTCCTAAGAGAAATAGGAGCCCCCTTGATAGTCTTGGAAGAAGGTCATCCAACCTCCAAGCGCCTTAAAATGGTTGTATCAGCTGGCGAAACCATAAAACTAGACTGCAACATAACCCCCGGAACGCACCCAGAACAGGATCTGCTCTGCTCAGCCCCAGAATTATCAGGTACAATTATAAAAGCCGCGAAGGATGGTATAATAATCCAAGGAGAAGTTGAGAATACAAGAATAGAAAAAATAGAAAACTTCAAATCCCCTTAAACCATAATAAAACTCAAAAAAAAGAAAATATTGGAGATTATATTTTCACGTAACTTGGCAGTTTTCTGTTGATTTTGTAAAAGTTTATTATTCGGGCGTAGGCATAGATAATGTTGTGATAGTTTACTTTCCCAATTGTTGTACTGATATAATTTGGTGAACGCTTGTAGGTTTCCATGTATTTTTTGATGTTCTGGGCCGCTTGTAGGTATCCAGTTTTTGTAAGTTTACCCCTCGCAGTGGTCTTTAATGGACTGGTTGGTGGTTTATAATCTTTTGTTATTACACTAGTTTTCTTGTTGTTGTTTAAGTTTATTGTCGTGAGTACCGCCGCATACAAGTAATCATCTAAGGTAATATTTTTATTGTTTACCGTAACCTTGGAGGGTAGTTTGCCTGTTTTAGCTATATAATCTGCTATTATTTTTGAAGCTTCAAGGATTTCATTATATGTTATTAAATCATTGACGAGAACAGTTACCGGGTTTAAATTGTTTACTGTCACGTCATAAGTTCCCTTAGACAGCAGCCTATTAAATGTTACTGTTCTTGTTTCTCCAGGTTGAACCATTAAGCTTTTCTCTTCGATTACTTGACCGTTTATTTTAAGTCTTGCTGCGCATTCTCCTGGCAAGTCGCCGGTATTGATGATATTAGCAGTTACTGTTATGTTTAATGGTGCCATGCCGCTTGTTGGTGTCACTCTAAGATTTGAAGTTTCAAACGTCGCTGGTTTAAATACATTAACATTTAAAGGCGTTGAATTTCCTATACAGATGGTATAGTTGCCCCTTTGTGTTATAGTATAATTTAGTGTTACTATTGTATTAGAATTTCCTGCTATGTTAATGATCCTTTTGGCCACTGGAACTCCTTGGACATATAATTTTGCGGTGTAATCACCGCCACCTTCCTCTATGTTCATGATTAAGGCACTTGCATTTACATTTAATGGAGCAACTCCACTTTTTGGAGTGACAGTGAAATTGGTCAATATGAACACTGGAGGTTTTAGAACTTTAACATTTACTGGTGGTAGGTATGATATACCCACAAGATGATTACCTATCTCGTTGAGCGTATGTTCAAAGATTATTGTGCTCGTACTTCCAGCTGCAACATTTATTGTCTTTGTTGAGACCGCCACACCATCAACATAAAATGTTGCGGTATAATCTCCTGCTATGTCCCCTTTATTAGTTATTTTAGCTGTTGCTGTTACATTGAGGGGTGCTGTTCCACTGGTTGGTGTTACTGTGAGATTTGATAGTGTGAATTCTGCAGGTTTCCCAACATTGACTATTACCATTGGAAGGTCATTTATTCTCACATTATGTGAACCTGCTGTTAGCATGGCTTCCATTTTAACTTCCCAGGTTCCTCTAGGGTTTATATTATTGGATTTTTCTTGTACTAGTAGACCGTCAATATAGAGTCTCGCTACGTATGATCTTATCTTATCATAGGGGTTTGTGACGTTCATTAATGCTTGTATGGTTAATGGGGCCGCGCCACTTTGGGGTTGTATACTGTAGTCTGCTATAAGTAGTGGTGGCTCATAGACTTCAATTGTTACTGGTGGTTCTTCATTCACCCGCAGAATATAAGTTCCGGGTTCTTCTAATGTTTTATCCATGGATAGTGTGACTCTCCCGCCTCCTGGTATGTTTACTGTGCGTGTCTCCCATGCTATATTCTCCTTGTAAAGTGTTATGGTGTAATCGCCCGCCAAGTTACCTGTGTTTGTGAGTGTAACATTAACATTTACTTTTAGGGGTGCTGTACCATTCTCTGGTTTTATTGTCACATTGGAAATCCTTATATTTGGGTTTTCAAGCACATTAACTATGCATGGTGTCATACTATTCACTGTAACATTGTAGATTCCCGGATTTGTGATTAAGGCTTTTATTTCTATTCTAATGGTTGTCATGGGATCCACTGTGACTTTTTTGTTGTCGAATATAATGCCATTAACGTATAGTATGGCTGTGTAATCCCTTTTTTGCGTGTCAGTGTTTGTCAGGTTGAAAGCTGCTGTGATTTCAAGTGGTGCTATACCAGAATCAAGGGTTACTGTGAAATTGCTTAAAACAAACTTGTCAGGTTCTGTAACTGTGACATTTACTGGTGGGAGATCATCAATGCCGATTTGATATTCTCCCTTGAGTAATTGGATGTTAAAAGACACATCCCTCGAAGTGTAGGGATCTACTGTTACCTCCTTTTCATCCTTTTTTTCACCATTAACGTATAATCTTGCAGTATAATTGTCCGCAACTCCACCATAATTTGTTATCTTCGCGGATACTATTACATTTAATGGTTCAACACCTTGGACTGGGCTTACCTTTAAGTCGCTGATTTCTAGCCTTGCAGGTTCCACGACTTTTACCTTGACTGGGGGAAGATCTCCTATGGTAACATTATACTCTTTGGCCTTTTTAAGAGTGTAATTTAAACTTATCGTCCTTGATTCCCCACTGGGAACATATACTAGGGTACTGTTAACCGGTTGACCATTTATATAAAGGGTTGCGGTGTATTCGCCGCTTGTCTCCCCAATATTTTGGATTGTGGCATTGGCTTGTATTGTTAATGGTGTTGTACCATTGGTCGGTGTTACTGTAAGGTTGCTTAGTATGAAATTTCTAAATATGGTTAGGAATGCATCGTTTAACCCTGAAATACTATTGTTGTACGCGTTCCATGTTACTGGGAAATTCTGTGAGCTTGTAATCCCTGTGACGTATATGTTGCCCAGATAGTCAACTTCTATACCTTGGCCCTCATCGATTCCCGTGCCACCAAGGTAGGTTGCATATTTTATACCATTGGTTGGATGGAGTTTTATTATGAAAGCGTCTTGTCCTCCTATTGTTTTCTGGTATGCGTCAGCTGTTACTGGGAAATCGGCTGAATTAGTTGTCCCTGTAACATATATGTTACCTTGGCTGTCTAGTGCGACCCCAGTAGCTTCATCATAGTTTGATCCACCGAACATTTTCCAGTCTATTCGGTTTCCTTCGTGATTGAATTTTTGTATGAAAGCGTCACTCTCTGTGGATCTTGTTTCACCGACTATGTATGCGTTTCCAATGTTATCAGCGACCACTCCAAGGGCGTAGTCATCACCTGGATTCCATATCATCGTATAGTAGATTAGATTCCCATTTTGGTCGAACTTTGCCAAGTAAACATCCAGTGATCCTGTGTTTAAATTTAGGGTTGATCCTGTGATGTATGCACATTCGAACTCGTCAACGTAAATGTCCCATGCATAATCTAGGTTTCCGCCACCAATATAGGTTGAATGATCTAATTTTGGGTCTATTATAAGTTCTTTGTTTTTATTGTAATCACCAACTTTGAAGCTGTATGTGTCACCTTCAATTGTGTATTCTACTGGGATATTTTCATCATCTTGGAATGCTATTGGTTTTGTCATTTCCACGCTTTGGGACCCTTTGTGATTATGAGTTGGCCATTTTCTCCTATGGCAAGTTGCGCTCCCTCAATTTTTACCCTGATATTGTTTGGGTCCCCGTTTATGATGAATATCTTCTCTATGTTATTGGCATGGGTTTTTAGATTTACTCTTATACCTGGCCATATTTCTCCTAGGCTGATGGTTTTCCATGTTTTAATGTTTGTCCAGTTATTATCCTTTTCATAGATGTTAACTTTTGTGGAGGCTGGTTCGAAGCCTGTGGCATTTAATTTTATGGGGTTTCCATTGGAATCTACGAATGTTTCAGTGATGGTAATTTTAGGGTTTATTTCGTGTTTTATACCACTTTCTGAGACATAGGCTGTGCCATAAAAGGTTTTGGCATAGTATGTGCTGTCATTTAATTGGCCATGGTTTTTCGATGAATGGAATGTCTAAAAAGCCTTTCATTGTAGTATTGGATTCAGCAGCACTAGCAGAGCTTATTGCCAGGAATAAAAAAAGTGTTAAGGGTATATAGAACATCTTTTTATGGATGATATCACCCCCTAAACATAAAAAGATAAAAGCCATTGTTGTATATATAGGTTTCTATTTTATTCAAATGAAAATAAA
Organism: Methanothermobacter sp.; assembly: GCA_030055615.1. Classification (NCBI taxonomy): domain Archaea; kingdom Methanobacteriati; phylum Methanobacteriota; class Methanobacteria; order Methanobacteriales; family Methanobacteriaceae; genus Methanothermobacter; species Methanothermobacter sp. The sequence goes on from JASFYN010000004.1 coordinate 151,487, forward strand.
CAAATTATTAAATATGGGGGAATAAATAGCTTTTTTTATTACCCTCCATGGGTATATACAACTGATTATCCTAGAAGTTTTAGGGAATATGTATACCATGTTATATTTTCCATTTACAAAAAACTATTATATACGGTTGTAACAATCTATCCAATGTCATGATGGTAGACATTTATCAATTATTTGGCCAGCTCATCATCCTTGTGTTAATGGGCATTCTATTATTGCTCTTGTTGAGCTTGTTCCTTGGGAGGATATTATTAAAGAGTGATCGTCTAATATTTCCCAGACTACTCCTTGTAACAGTAGACTTGTTCTATGGGCCTTTTAAACGGTTTGCGAGCATCCTAGGAATTGATGAGAGTATAGTGGATCAGATAGGGGTTGAAGTTAGGAACAAGGTTAACGAGGAAAGATTCAATAATATAAAAGCAGAGGATAAGCTCTTGATACTCCCACATTGTCTAAGGCACCCAAAGTGTGAAGCACCATTAGAACCTTCAGGTTTACAATGCAAAAATTGTAAAAAGTGCATAATCAGCATATTAAAGAAGAAGGCGGAGGAAATAGGCTACCGCGTATTCATAATACCAGGTTCCACATTCCTTAAAAAGATAGTGAAAGAGAACAAATTCAAGTCGGTGCTTGGCGTCGCTTGCTACCAGGACCTGAACATGGCCATGATGAAATTATCCAAATTCGCACCCCAAGGCGTGCCACTCCTTAAGGACGGATGCTACAAGACCAAAGTGGATATCAGCATGGTATTAGAGAAGATGGGGATAAAAAAACCGAAGAGAATCCGCCTAGAATGTGGGGCTGATCATAAATGGACATCAAAATAACAGACAATCATATCCATGTTGATCACGTCAATGGTGAAGGGCCTGTGAAAGTGGCTGAAAAGTTCCACAGAGCAGGTGGCAAAAGGATGATAATACCCAATAAGCCCACTTGGACCATCCAGAAGCCATCAAATTTTAAGGAGGCCATGAATCTCGTCATAAAGTATGCGGAGATAATAAACTCTCAAACTAAAGTAGAAGCATATCCCATAGTAGGAGTGCACCCGGCAGAACTTTCAAGGCTCATAGAATCCGGCACGCCAATCAAAGAAGCTGAAGCACTCGTCAAAGAAGGGCTTGAATACGCCCAGAGGCTAGTATCGGATGGAAAAGCTATAGGTATTGGCGAAGTTGGAAGGCCACATTATCCTGTAGAAGAAAGTGAATGGGAAGCCCACAACAGGATACTTTTATATACATTGGAACTTGCAAGGGAAGTGGATTGTCCAGTGCAACTTCATACCGAAAGTTCAACCCCTAGACAGTTCAAAGAATTTTCCAAGATGGCTGAAAAGGCTGGTATGAAAAAGTATAAGGTTATAAAACATTTTTCAGGCCCTTATGTCAGTGAGGATGAAAATTATGGGCTCACACCATCTTTGATAGCTTCACGTGACGTTATAAAAAAAGGCTTGGAGAAGGGTGACAGTTTCCTTATGGAGACCGACTATTTGGATGATCTGGGCAGGCCTGGAGCAGTACTAGGTCCTAAGACCGTTCCAAGGCGTACGAGGGAATTTATCCAGAAGGGTTTTATGGATTTAGAGGATGCTTATAAAATCCATGAGGAGAACATAGAAAAGGTTTATGGTTTAGTGTGAACCTCCAAGGAATATGCTTATAAAAGTTATCATGAGGCCTATGGCTACGATCTCTATACTAGTTTTGAAGATGTTTTCTCTTGATATTATCCCGAGGTAGATTCCAAGTATAATTAGTGCTATCATGGATAGTAGTATTGTGAGTATTGTGGCTGTTATCCTATCTTTTATGAAGAAGAATGGTATGGTGGGTACGAATGCGCCGAGAAAACTTGAGAATCCATGGGTGAACATGCTCATGTATATCCTTCTTTTGGCTTGTTGGTGTATTATCGTGTCGTTTAGGCTGCCTTTTTCCATTATCATCTTTTTTTCAAGTTCTCTCATTGTACGGGTTTCTTCGGCTCTTTCACCGATGAATGAACCGAAGGCATTGGACATTGCAAGGGCTATACCCCCACTTAATCCTGTGAGACCGATAAGATAATTTTCTATTTCAACGCCGCCTATGCCTGCAACTCCACTGGCGGTTAATGTAACACCCATAACAGCTAGTATTCCATCGAGGGTTCCTAGTGCGATGTATCTGCTCATGGTAAGATATTCATGGATGAATTCCCTCAACCCCATTTTAGGATCCTCTACCTAATCTTATATGTGCCCTTGCAAGGTGTCCCGCCGCTAATGCGCCCATAAGTGACAATTCTCCTGCTAAAACGGCCCCGGCGACTATCTCAGCGAACTTGTGGACTTTCCCAGATCCTCTGACTCCCATTATCTCAAGGCATTCTGATGCGGTTTCTAGTCTTGTGCCTCCACCTACAGTGGCTAGTGGAACATCAGGTAGTGTGACTGAAAAGTATAAATCTCCGTTGATTTCTTCAGCTATTGTGATGCCTAGGCTTCCTTCGGTAATGTGTGCTTCGTCTTGTCCTGTGGCCAAAAATATAGCCCCTATTATATTTGCATAGTGTGCGTTGAATCCCATGCTCCCTGATATGGCTGATCCTGCGAAATTTTTCGCGAGGTTGACTTCTTGTATCGCCCTTGGTGTTGTTTTAAGTATTCTTTCCACTATCTCGGCTGGGATTTTCACTTCTGCTGTGAGACTTTTTCCCCTGCCTTCTATAAGGTTTAGGGCTGCTGGTTTTTTATCTACGCATGCGTTTCCACTTAAGGCGATGAGGTGAGCTCCTGTTTCCTTGGTTAGGAGTTTCATGGCTTCTTCTGTGGCTATTGTTACCATGTTCATTCCCATGCTGTCTCCTGTTGTGAAAACGAACCTTGGGTAGAGGTAGGGACCTACTATTAATATTGGGTCTATTTTTATCAGTTTTCCGTGGCGTGTTGTTGACTCTGCAGCTTTTTTTAACCGTTTGAAATTTTCTCGGATCCATTCTCTGACTTTTAGTGCTTCTTCTATTGATTCTGTTCTGATTACTGGGGCTCTTGTCATCTTGTCCCCTGTTATCCTTACTGTGGCGCCCCCTGCTTCTGTTATAGCTGAGCATCCTCTGTTTACTGATGCTACAAGGGCTCCTTCTGATGTTGCGAGTGGAATATAAAATTTGCCTCTTGCATGTTCTCCGCGGATCTTGATGGGCCCGGCAATTCCTAATGGTATTTGTATTGTGCCTATTGGATTTTCTATGTTCCTTTTTTGGGCTTCTTCCATGTTTATGGAATAATTGGAAATGTGTTTTAGTTTTGTTCCTGTTATTCTTTCTATGAATAGTCTTCTCAATTTTACTGCTTCTTCTATGCTTGTATATTTTTCGATTTCGTGAAGTTTTATTTTTCCTTCTTCTAGTCCTTTTATTATCTCTTCTTCTATCATATGATCCCTTTATAGTTCTTTTAGCATTTCTGGGATGTCTGATGGCTTTTCAGCTACTTGTACGTCCGCTTTTTCAAGGGCCTTTATTTTGCTTTCAGCTGTTCCAGCGCCCCTTTCTATGATCGCGCCGGCGTGTCCCATCCTTTTTCCTGGTGGGGCTGTTCTACCTGCTATGAATGCCATTACAGGCTTTGATATGTGCTCTTTTATGTATTCTGCCGCTCTTTCCTCTGCGTCACCGCCGATTTCTCCTATCATGAGCATTGCCTTTGTGTCCTTGTCCTCTTCAAACTTTTTAAGGACATCGGTGAAGGTTAGGCCGATTATTGGGTCGCCTCCAATACCTATACATGTGCTTTGGCCCATGCCGGCGCTTGTGATTTGGTAGGCGAATTCATAGGTTAATGTTCCACTTCTTGAAACTATGCCAATGTCACCTTCTTGGAAGATGTGTCCGGGCATTATACCCAATTTTCCTATTCCTGGCGTGATTATACCTGGCGTATTGGGGCCTATGATTGTTGTTTTCATTCTTTTGGCATATTCCATGATTTGCATTGAATCATGGACTGGTATGTGTTCTGTTATTATAACGACGAGGTCTAGGTGTTTTATGGCCTCATAAGCCGCGTCTTTTGCGAAGGGTGCTGGTACGAATATTATGGATGCGTTTACATCTGTTTCTTCTTTGGCTTCTTCTATTGAATTGTATATTTTAACTCCTAGGAGTTCCTGGCCTCCTTTGCCAGGTGTTACACCGGCCACGATCTTTGTACCGTACTCTAGCATTTGGCGGGTGTGGAATGATCCTTGTTTCCCTGTTATGCCTTGCACGAGGCATTTGGTATTTTCATCTAAAATTATCATACTAAAAACCCCCAGGATAATTTATACTTTTAATATTCTTGTTCTTTCTTCGAAGGCTGGGGCTAGGTCTATTATGTTACCGTTTAGGAAGGCTGTTGCTGATACTATAACGCTTCCTGGTATTATATGTGATGGTGATCCTCTTCTTACGAGGTAGACATTTTTGTTGCCTAGTGCAGCGCCTAGCATGGCCCCTGCGACTACACCTATACTTTCCATGTCTTCTATTGTGGCTACTACGACTGGGTCGTCTGTTTTCTCTGATACGTATCCAACTCCTGGTATTTTCCTGGTTTTAGGTTTTATCTTTTCGCTGACATCTGTAACACCATCCATGCCTTTGGCGGCTTTGATTGTTGAATTCGCAACATTTGAGACGAATTCTTCACCACCGTATGTATCGAATGATAATATTATGGCATCTGGGTATCTGTCCTGTCTTATTTTAGCCTCTGCATAGGATATGCCTTCACCAGCACCCTCGGGAGTGCCTGATATCCCATTAAGATCCCCCATATCCTCCGAATTCTCCTTTAGGATGTGGATTATGGCCCTGTTTATCTTGGCGGTGATACTATCCTCTACGAAAGCGCTTATAACAACATCATCCCCTGTTATGTTAGTCAGAGCCGCCTTGTAAGCTCCCAAGTCTACTAGTATTGGGATGTCAGCCTCTAATTTCCTTATCAATTCCTTGCTACAACTTGTATCATTTGCTGATATATCAGCTCCAATAGAAACTATCTTCAACAGGATCACCCAATAACTAATAACACCTCGTAGATAATTTTAGATTAAAATATAATATTATCTTTTCCTAAAATTTTTTTGTGTGTGGAGGGTAAACTTTGACTTTGATATGCGCGCCAATAATCGAAAAAAACATGGAACAAATACCCGAAATCGCCACTGAATATATTGAAAGGGGTGCTGACATACTAGAACTTCGAATAGACGCCATAGAAAACCCTTCCAAGGCCAAGATCAGGGAACTTGCAAGTAACATCCAATATCCCTTCATAGCCACCAACAGATCTCCAGATGAAGGTGGACTTTTTAAAGGTTCGGAGAAAGAGAGGATAGAATTAATAATCGCGGCTTCAGAAGAAGCAGAATATGTTGACATAGAATTACAGACCAAAAAAGAAGAACTTGAAAAAATCATAGAACTTCCAGTAAAGAAAATCATATCCTATCACAATTTCCATGAGACCCCTACCCTAGAAAGATTATCAAGGATCGTAATAGAGGAAAAAAAGATAGGGGATATAGCCAAGATAGCTGTGATGCCCAAGACAATAAAGGACACATTAACCATATTAGAATTATCATCTAGAGAGGATGATCTGATCGCAATATCAATGGGCGAGCTTGGAAAATATACTAGGATCATCACACCATTATTCGGATCACCCATAACATATGCAACTGGTGGAAAACCCTCAGCACCGGGCCAATTAGAGATCGAAAAAACTCGCCTAATACTCGAAGAACTAAAACCTCAAGGAGTGTAATCATGAAAAAATCATATATTCTAATACTATTATTATTGGTTGTTGCAATTGGAACTGGTCTATACATCCATGAGAATAAGACAGTGAACATAATCATAGAAACTGATGGTACTACTGTCACTGTTAAAACTTCCACGTTATTTTTTACTCCAACACCACCTGGCATGGAAGAGGAGATCGCAGATTACATGGAAAGTGTCATAGATGACCCTGAAAGCACAGTAGATTCCATAAAAGCTGACGTGAAAAATATAGCCTTAAGATATGGTTACAGTGTGGTTAATGTCCAGTTAAGGTCACAGTTCGGCGTCGACCAACTACCCATGCCAGCCAAGGTCAAAGGGAACTCAATGTATCCGACTTTAAAGGATGGTCAACAATTAATAGTCCTAAAGACGAAAGATTTCAAAGTCGGGGATATCGTAGTGGCAAAACACCCGGAATATGGTTTGATTGTGAAAAGGGTGGGAAAAATAGAAGGGGACATGGTATATCTCATAAGTGACAATAAAAATGTTGAAAGAGTCTATACAGGAACTTCCATTGTAATTATGGTACCATTGAACACATGGGTTCATAGGTCAGATATAATAGGGGTTGTGAAAGAGGTTATGTAAGCTCTGATAGTCTCTTTATCCTCTTTAACATGTTGGGGTGTGTTGAAAGCAATTCCATTATCCTAGCAGCGACACCTATCTTCACATCCCTGTATTTTATCTGTTGTAGTTCCCCTTCACTTATGGTCCCGTTCATATCAAGGTCTACTTGACGCAGATCCTCTATCTCAGCGGTTGCACGAGAAACATCATTCACAAAAAAGGCCTTTAAACCTTCAACTTCTCTTATTTCATCCTCTTTTGAAACTGCCGATCCGTATACGAGCTTGTAGAGTGCACTTGCCAGTTTGTGTGGCTGGCCCCCTATCTCAACACTACCATAATCTGCGTAGTATTCCCGGACCCTTGAAATGAATAAGACTATCAGTTGTCCGATGAGGTAAGCTACAAAGGCTAAGAGTCCTATTAGGCTCATGTCCCTGTCTCTGCTGAATATTGAACTTATGTAGATGTAGTAGCATATTAGGGGTATTGCGCTTATAAGGGTCATGACTATCATGTCATTGTGCCTTATATGGGATATTTCATGTCCTAACACTGCCTTAAGCTCTTCATCATCCAAAAGATTTAATATCCCGCTTGTCACGCAAACTCGCCCATCGGATTTCGTTCTTCCGAATGCAAAGGCATTTGGTATTTCTATATCAGCTATTCCAACCCTTGGTTTGGGTATGCCTGCTTTCATCGCGAGTTCTTCCACCATCGCATGCAGTCTCGGGGCCTCTTGGGGTGAAACATATTTTACGCGCATTGTGGCCTCAACTATACTTGGTGAAATAAGATATTGTAGTAGTATGATGCCAAGGCCGAGTAGTGTGTAGAATATTGGGCCTCCTAATCCTATGATGGACCCTATCAATATTAGTATAAGATAGATTATGGCGAATAGGAATATTGTGGCTAGGAACATTCTAAGTTTCAGTTTCCAAGTGTTTATTCTTTTCATTTTGGGTCATTACCTCCTTTTTGAATTCTATTATTTTTATATAATTTTTTTAGTATTTATTACTTTCTGTAACTAAAAGAAGTGTGGTGGGCTTAAACTTTTATTCTATTCTTTTTGAGTATACTCTGGGGGTTATCTTCTAGGATTTTTTTAAGTTCTTTTTCTGGGAGTCCGGCGCCAAGACCTATCTGGTATGCCATGTTATAGTCTATAAGATCATTTGGATGGTGAGTGTCAGTGTTTATCACAAGGGGAGCCCCTACTTCCATTGCAACAGATGCAACATGGCCATTAGCTAGGCAATGCCCACTCCTTGCAGTTATCTCTAAGGCTATATTATTATCTTTGGCCATTTCAGCCTCTTCATAGCCTATAAGGCCGGGGTGGGCTAGTATGTCAACTTCGGGAGATTCTAGGGCTGCGCGGTTTGTTCCACTTATAACGGGTTCGACTAGTGTCTCACCATGAACTACTATAATCTCAGCCCCTAATTGTCTAGCCTTTGACGCGAGTTTGTCTATTATCTCTATAGGTGCATGTGTAATCTCAGCCCCTGGGATTACTTGGATATTCCAGTTTTCATTCACATCAGAGACAGCATCTATGAGATACTCTATAGTATTTATGTTAGATGCGTCTATATGATCTGTTATGGCAACTGCCTTGTGTCCTAGTACGCAGGCGCGCCTTGCAATCTCTGATGGTAGAAGTTCACCATCGCTTAATAGACTATGGGTGTGCAAATCTATCCTTTTCATTGTCTCCCCCCAAGAGTTTATTCCACACTGGGAGGGTGTGGGGTGGATACTAACCACTTTTATAGTATAAAAGTATTTATAGTTTATCAAGCCCACGCCCTTTTGCAAGGGAGGATAACATGAAGACTAGGATTTTTGTCCCATCACATATAACAGGCTTTTTTCAGATAGTGGAGCATGAAAATCCTCTTTTTACAGGGTCAAGGGGTGCTGGTGTTGTCATAGACAAGGGTGTTATAACCACTGTCAGATCATCAAGGTCTGATAAAATCCAAGTAAGGGTTGATGGTGATTATGATCCTTCTAATATAACGTTTAAAGTAATAGAATTGCTTAGGGAGAAATCACAGATCATAGAGGGGCTTATGATCCATTATAATTTTGAAGTTCCCATGGGTTGCGGGTTCGGCGCATCAGCCGCCTGCGCACTTGGAACAGTCCTTGGCATAGCTAGGATGCTAGAAATCCCCATAACCTTTAATGAGGCTGCTTCAATCGCCCACCGAGCAGAGGTAGAACTTAAAACAGGATTGGGGGATGTTATGGGAGAATCGGTTGGTGGTATAGTTTTAAGGTTGAAGGAGGGTGCTCCGGGTTATGGTTTAACCGATAGAATAATCCATGAACCATTATATGTGGTATGCAAGGCCTTTGGTGAACTTGACACCACCATGATACTTAAAGATCCTAAGAAAAAAAGGATGATAAATCTTATAGGTTCTGGGATGCTCCCAAAACTACTAAAGGATCCCAAGCCAGAAAATTTTATGCGATTGTCATATGAATTCGCAGAGAAGACTAAACTTTTAACCTCAAATGTGAAAGAAAGCCTTGAAATAGTCAAAGAAGAGGTTATAGGGGCTTCTATGGCAATGCTTGGGGATACAATATTCGCACTCTCAAAGCATCCTGACACAAGCCTTTCAGATCCCATAATAGCCAAAGTAGACCCAAAAGGCGCCAGATTTCTCAAATAATAGACTAACATTGGAAACCGTAAAGTGCAAATACCAGCTTATAAAAGAATATTGTAACTTATATCTTATCCTAATGGACTAGACAACTACCCCCCTGTTATATGAGGATCCTCTCGTGGGGGGGTTAAAAAAATTATATATTGTTAATCAACCCACACTTATAGTTATGGGGATTAATCCAAAAAAACTTGGATTTTCCCTTGTGTGTGGGGGGATCCTCTAAAATGATAAAAATAGTATATGACATTGAAATTTATAGGAAAAACCTCAGGGATCTTATAAGGGAAGACGATACTGTAGTGGAATTAGGACCCCACATAGGCGGTTCAACGAGGATAATCGCGGAAAAAACCCCAAGAGGTAGGATTATAGCCGTCGACAAAAGCCCGCAAGCATATGAGGCCATGAAGAACCTTGAAAGGGAATACCCCCACCTCAAGTTCATCATGGGGGATGTTAGACGCCATGAAACCCTAGAAGCAGTCCACAAGGACATAGGATCATGTGATGTCCTGGCAGTGGACCTTGGGGGTGGCTATCATCCAGACACAACATTCAAAGTATACTTCATATGGTCCTCAACACTAAAACCAAGAGCATCCATTATAAGGAACAAGGGTTTGCTAGATTTTGCAAACTCTTCGAGAATGGATGAGAACATAGCATCAACCAAGGGTTGGCTCGAATCAAGCAGCCAAGGTGGCGTGCCTCCAAGATTAAAAGAATTCAAGCTCTGGTCTGAAAAATTATACTAAAAAAATGATCGGGGAGGTAAATAATATGATAGGTAAAATAATTAGAATGGAGAGAATAATAAACCGTGAAACAGGCAGAACGGTCATAGTACCAATGGACCATGGAGTCTCAATAGGCCCAGTCCCCGGCCTACTGGACATGACCAAGATAATAGACCAGGTAGCTACAGGAGGAGCCAACGCAGTTCTAATACATAAGGGGATAGTTGTAACAGGACATAGAGGATACGGGAGAGACATAGGCTTGATAGTCCACCTTTCAGCCAGCACAAGCCTAGGACCAGACCCAAACCATAAAGTCCTCGTAACTTCAGTAGAAAAAGCCCTGAAACTTGGAGCTGACGCAGTATCCGTGCACGTCAACGTAGGATCCGAAAGAGAACCCGAAATGTTATTAAAACTTGGAACAGTAGCGGAAACTTGTGACGAATGGGGGATGCCACTCATAGCAATGATGTACCCAAGAGGCAAGAAAATCAAAGACGAACACGACCCAGAAGTCGTCAAACTCGCGGCAAGAGCCGGAGCCGAACTCGGAGCAGATATAATAAAAACAAACTACACAGGAGACCCTGACACATTCAAAGAAGTTGTAGAAGGATGCCCCGTGCCAGTAGTCATAGCAGGAGGGCCCAAAGTCGAAACAGAAGAAGAACTATTACAGATGGTTAAAGATTCAATAGAAGCTGGCGGGGCTGGAGTAGCGATAGGAAGGAACATATTCCAGGCAGAATCCCCAGAAAAGATGACAAAGGCCATAGCAGCCATAGTACACGATGAAATAGACGTTGAAGAAGCGCTAAAGATGCTATAATGGGATGGAAAGTGTGTTAACGCGCCACAATTTTATGGGGGGACTGCATATGAACTCAAATCTAAAACACACCCATCAATGGACTGTGAAGTATGCCCCCCATACAGAGTTTCCTTTTGAGTCCCATTTGCAATTTTTTGTTCAAAAAAATAAAGCACCTTCAAGGTATATAATGTTTTAAAAAGTTTTTTCGGAGGTGAAAAGCCCCTGGGATAAAGTTCCCAATATGTGTGGGGCATGGAAGATGAAATTTGCTTGGATAAAAACACCAGAAGCTGAATGGGAAGAGAAAAAAACCCTCATAACAACTGCACTCGAATCAGGCATAGACCATATACTAGACCGGGAAGACGTTGAAAGGATACACAAACTTGGAAACATAAAAGTCATAGCCGATGACGAAGATGCTGACATCATACTAGTAGGGGTTAATGGTGAAGGAGACGGCACATTTCCACTACCCAGCGACCTAGAAGATTCAAAGGACCTTATGGCAGCAAAGAGCCTTAAAAGGCAAGGCAAACCCATAGCAGCCTACGTGGAGATAAAAGGTAAAAGGTATGAAGAACTTGCAAGACTCCTAGGCAAGACAGTAGACTACCTCATCCTAGTAGGAAAAGACTGGAAGATAATACCCCTTGAGAATATAATAGCAGACCTCCAAGAAGAAGATGTTAAACTAGTAGCCGCAGTATCAGATGAAAAAGAAGCAAAAACAGCCCTAGAAACACTGGAACATGGAACCGATGGGGTTCTCATAGAACCAGAAAATCCATCACAAATAAAAAAAATCGCGAAATTAATCGAAGATATAAAAATGGGCTACTATGAACTCAAACCAGCCACTATAACAAGACTAGAACCAGTAGGCTCTGGTGACAGGGTCTGCGTAGACACCTGCTCAATAATGGACATAGGAGAAGGAATGCTCATAGGCTCATACTCCCAAGGATTATTCCTAGTTCACAGCGAATCCCTAGAAAGCGAATACGTGGAATCAAGACCATTCCGGGTTAACGCGGGCCCAGTACATGCGTATGTGATGACACCAGACCATAAGACCAAGTATCTTTCAGAACTTGAAGCAGGCGATGAGGTTTTAATTGTTGACAAAGATGGTAAGACAAGACCAGCTATAGTTGGCAGGGTTAAAATCGAAAAGAGACCTTTGCTCCTTGTGGAGGCAGAATATGAGGGCATGAAACTAAGAACACTATTACAGAACGCTGAGACAATACGCCTAGTCAGTGAAAAAGGCGAGCCCGTGTCGGTCTCAGAGTTAAAAGAAGGTGATAAGATACTAGTATATGTTGAGGAGGCTGCGAGACACTTTGGAATGGCCATAAAAGAGGCCATAATAGAAAAGTAGTGTGGGGTGGATCTACGTATAAGGTGGAGATTATAAGCCCCCAAGAGAAGGATGATAGGCTTGAGGAGCTTGCGGAGAAGGTATATTTTGAGAGGAAGGCTAACATTCATGGTGCTTGTGTCAAACTTTTAACAGACAATAAAAGTTTCAAAGAAGAGTGGGAGGACAATTTCAAGTTCATGAACGAGGATATAAGACCACATGCTAAAGTATTCACTGTGGAGGATGGTGGACCCTTCAAGGTATTCTATGAGCCATTATCCAAGACTAGTATAATCCTCAACTGCGACTATTATGGTTGGGTTAAGAGCATAGCACTTGCCACAATCGCAGACTTCTTCGAAGATTACCATTCAGAGCATAGGAGATATTCTGTCCATGGTTCAGCTGTTGACTGCCGAGGACGGTCCCTGGCGATCATAGGACCCCCTGGAACTGGGAAAACAACACTCACTTATGGTCTCTTGTTAGATCATAGGTATAGTTATGTTTCTGATGACTGGTTTTTCACCCGCATATTTGAGAATGGTATAATGGTATACTCCTCAGAAAAGAACTCCTATATACGTGATGATATAGCAGATTCTTGGAGTGAATACAAGACCCTTATAGCGGAGGTGAAACTAGACAAGAAGAAGAGGGGTATTGCTGATGTTAACAGATTATTTAATGGTAGGATCAGGGAATCATCCAATCTCGAGGCTATAGTACTCCTTGAAAGAGATCCTAATGATGAACCATTTAGGAGGCTTACAAGGAGAGAAGCCATCAATTATATGAAAGATAATGATTTCTGCAACCCACACCAACTTATAAGGGATGAGAGGAAATATAGGCTCAGACTAAAATTTTTCAAGGAAATATTCCATGAAACGGAAGTCTACCTACTCAATACTATAGAAACGCCAAAGGAAAGCTTGGAAAGGATAAAAAACATACTATGAGGTTAAAAGTATGGAGAAAATAAGAAGTTTCCTTGCAATTGACGTGGACAACACACTCAAAGACAAAATAATAGAAGCCCAAAAAGTCCTAGAGGGGGCTGATGCCCAATTAAAATTCGTAGAACCAGAAAATTTACACTTCACCCTAAAATTTTTCGGCCAAATAGACAATAAGATGATAGAAGAACTCTCAAGGGTAATCAAGGAAAGTATAGGATCATACAAGCCATTTAAGCTTAAAATAGAAGGCGTGGGGGTATTCCCGAATAAAAATTATATGAGGGTGATCTGGCTAGGAGCCGAAAATCCCAATGAGTTTTCAAAAATCCAAAAAACACTTGACGAGGAATTCAAAAAATTAGGATTTAAAAAAGAGAAAAGTTACATACCACACCTCACCATAGCCCGGGTCAAAGGGGGGAAAAACAAAGACAAACTACTGGAAAAAATAGAAGAAATTGAGGACATTAAAATAGGGGAAATGCAAATAAAAGAATTAAAACTTAAAAAAAGCGAACTAAGACCAGAAGGACCAAAATACACAACCATCAAAACATTCAAACTATGAAAATGGATTATGAGAAAATAATCTCAAAGATAACACCAAAAAAACAAGAAAAAGAAGCTGTTAGAAGATTCACCAATAAGTTAATCAAAACCATAAACAACATAGCAGAAAAAGAGAACATAAAAGCTAAGGCCACAGTTGTAGGATCAGTTGCCAAGGGCACTTGGCTCAGGGGAGAAGCAGACATAGACATATTTATAAAATTCCCCCTTGAAACGCCAGAAGAAAAACTCAAAGAGGATGGCTTATACCTCGGCTATGAATGCATAAAAGCCATGGGAGGCCAAGCAGAGGAAAGATACGCTGCACACCCCTATGTTACCGGTCACATGAAAGGATATGAGGTTGACCTTGTACCATGCTACGATATAGAGGATGCCTCACAGCTCAAATCAGCAGTAGACCGGACAATACTACATACAAGATACATCAAAAAAAATTTAAAAAAAGAACAGATAAAAGAAGTATTATTACTTAAAAAGTTCATGAAAGCCATAGGAGCATACGGATCAGAGTTCAAGGTAGGCGGATTCGCAGGTTACCTCTGCGAGCTACTCATAATAGCATATGGAAGCTTTCAAAGCGTTTTGGAAGCTGCTGCATTGAAATGGAGAAAGGGCCAAATAATAGACATCGAAGGGCATGGTACTGGTAAATATTTCGACGACCCACTAATTGTTATAGACCCCACAGACAAGAATAGGAATGTTGCAGCAGCACTCACCCAACAAAAACTTTCAGAGTTCATAATAGTGGCGCGCAATTTCCTAGAGAACCCAAAAGAAGAATATTTCCAAGAAGTGAAATATTCACATGATAAGGGGAAACTCCAGGCCAGGTTCATGGAAAGGGGGAGCAAATGCATCATCCTAGAATTTAACCCCCCAAGTGTGCCAGCAGATACCTTGTATCCTCAACTGAAAAAAACCATGGACACTTTAGTATCACATTTTTCACGGGAAGGGTTCAAGGTAAACAGAAGCGCTTATTGGACTGATGAGAAAAAAATTAGCCTAATCATATTCGAATTCGAAACATGGAAGCTACCAGCCTATAAGAAGCATATGGGGCCGAAGATTTGGTCAAGGAGGCACACGAAGAGATTTTATAAAAAGTATGGTGAGAGGATCTGGATAGAAGATGACCGCCTTTTCGTAGAGAGGAAAAGAAAAACCACTAAACCAGAATCATACCTTAAAAACCTACTAGAGAGGATAGAATACCTAGGAGTTGGTAAACATGTGAAAGAGGAGCTCAAAAAAGGTTACAAGATCCTTAACATAAAAGAATACTTCAAGGGTGAACATTCACAAGAGGTCTTGGAATTCTTGGATGCTTTCCTAAACCCTGGAAAACACCTATGGAGATCCTAGGATTTTTCCTTCACAAAATCTGGCACAGCATCCCTCAGAGGGTCAAAACTTTCAAGATCATCTACATGGGTGCAGATCATACTCACCTTAGAGTGTAATGAACTGGGAAGTCTCAATATCCTTTTAAGGTCAACTGTCACCCTAGCATCCACCAGTTGAAGGTTTAACTTGGCAACACCTTTTATAAGCCTTTTATATACCATGGGTCCTATGATACCCTTAAATTCTCCCCATCTATCGGCTCTTATAAGATTCCTATATTCTAGGATTTTATTCATTGTTTGACGTGTTATATCCTCAATTCTTTCATCCCCGTTCAAATGCAATATAATATAACGACTCCTTTCTGTGAAAACCTTAGGATAACCCAATGGGACCATGAAATGGTCTAAATTGCGTATATTACCGTCAAAATCTGTGTATGATAACCTTGGGACGTCTCCACCTATAACATATTTTAATATCTGGCTTCGAACCTCGGAATCTGATTTGAGTATGATGGGATCTAATACACGTATATGGTAGCCTCTACCAGAGTATATAATATGGATTTCTTCTAGGCCGAGATCATCCTCTAGGGTGTCTATGATCATGGCCACTATCTCTTTTGCCTGATCGAGGCATTTTTCGCATACATTATCACATTTACATGGTCTTACTGGGATGTCCTTGGCGTCGACATCAAATACTAGTTCTGATGATATCCAACCTTCACGTTTCCATGGCCTATCATATAATGCCACAGAGGAGTAGGCTGCATAGGGGGCTCTATATCTTATGAATTTTGTGAGAAGTTTTTCATTAGGGAAGAATTTGTATCTGTCATTTGGGCCTTGGCCTGTATGGTCGAATCCGAATTCTCTAAGGTGGATATTTTCCCTTATAAAATCTGGTATTTTTTCTATTCTCCATTCTCTTGTATAATATTTTTTTCTATCTTTTGGTGTTGCTTCCTGGAATATCCTTATCACCCTTTTCTTTCTTTTTTTGCCATCGTTTCCTGTTGTAGTATGTGAGTGGATTTTGGATTTTTTCGCATAAATTATCGGGCTTGCACAGTATTGGTAGGTGTATTTTTATTTTTTCACAGCTCATTGGGGTGTACCATTTGCTTTCCCCTTCATTTTCTAGTTTTGGTGTTTCATGTAATCCAAATCCGAGTTTTGCCGTGATGTTAAGTTTTTCTTGTGGGTCGTCTTGGAATAGTGGTGGTTCGCAGTTATCAGCGGCTTCATATATAATTGGTAGTATTTCATTTAGTGTTATGTTGAGTGTGGGATCGAAGTCTGAAACCTTGTGAGGTTTTCTCTCTTTGAAAACAGCTGGGTATAATCTTGCATAGGATAAGAAGCTTGTGAGTAATAGTACTATAGCATCGTTTCTGTTACCGGCTTTAACGCCTTTCATAGTATTTTTTATACAAGGTGGGAAAGCGTCAAAGTCTAATTTGGAGGCTTTTATTGTTCCAGGCCCGGTTTTTTTGGGGATGAAGAACTCCTGGCTTATCTTTTCCTGGATTTTGTCCGCTAATTCTACTAGTATGGGGTGTGGTTCGATCTTCGCAGCCATCTCATGGACTTTATGGAGGTATTCTTGGGTTTCTTGCATTATAAGTGCTGGTATGATATTTTCTCTTATGGGGTTGATTATCTGTTGGATTCTTTTAGGGGCTGATTTGTCTAGGATGACTTTACCATCATTGAGGATTAACTCGGTTAGTTTTATTCTTCTGTTTTCTAGAAGTTTTTCTAGTTGGATCCAGTGTGGTTTTTCACAGTTTAACAGCTCCCTTAGGATCTTAGATATTATATCATCCCTTATTTGGTGTTCGATCCTTAAAATCCTTTCTTTAACGATTTCACCCTCTGATTCTATGAATATGCGGCTTTCCCTGGAATTTGGGTTGAATTTTGCGCCTATGGCCTGTGCTAGTATATGGAATGTTATAACGTCAAATTTTGCTATTTTAGGGTTGAAAAGAAACCTGTAATATCCTGGCTGATACCTTTGACGGTTCTTCTTTTCCAGGTACCATTCAATCCTTTTAATTGAAAGTTCCCAGAGGCTTCCAGGTATCTTAGAATCATCATCAAGTATCTGGCCAGTAGTGTATTCTATGATATTAAGGAGTCTTTCATTCTCTTCTATGATCTTGTTAAGGTCTCCGTTGGCTTTTACAATTTTCTTTGCTTCTTGTGAAAATGGGTTTATGAAAAATGTAGATATCATATTTCGCTCCCAACCTTCACTGGTAGTATGGTATTTTCGTCTGTGCGATCCTTTAAGTAGCTGTAGGATTCAAAATATTCATGTATGGGAATCTTAGGCTTTATTGTTTTGATTTGTTGGTCTGATTGGTCTCATTTTGTATTATTGTTGTTGTATTGTTTTTTACAGGGATTGCACGTTTTTGTAACCATACTGGTTGGAATGTGGGGTCTTCTATGACGTTCATTTTTTCTTCTGGTGTTTTTATGATTTGTGGCGCTTCTATTCTTGGGATTTCTGCGAATAATATTATAGCTGATGCTGATCCGTAGGCTATTAGTGCTATCATTAATATGGTGAATATTCTCCCAAGTTTTCCTGGGTTCATTTATCAAACCCCTATCTTCTTTTTTGATTCTATTCTATAAATATGATGGCCGAAAAAAAAGTTCCATATGGAAGAGTAGATCTTGTTAGTCACATGGAAGGGATTATATGTGAGTGATTATAAGAGTTTTTTTATGGGTTATAGGTCTTTGAAGAGGGAAATTTTGAAGAAATGTGAGGAGTTTGGAGTCGGTCTTGTGGGTTTTGCGCCGGCTGAGAGGTGGGAGAACCCCCCAAGGGAGCTTCCTCACAAGTTTTCTGAGTGGATACCTGAGGAATTTCATCCTAAGTCGATATACCCAGAAGTTGCTACTGTTATTGTGATAGGATTTCCTATTCAGTTGCCTATTTTGGAGACTGCACCATCTATCTATTATCATGAATTATATAAGACTGTGAATTCACTTTTGGATTTGAGAGCTTATGAACTTTCAATTTTTCTTAATGAGAGGGGTTATCCTTCTATTTATCTGCCACGGGATGGTTATGCTACTGTGGAAGTGTTGCTTGAGAAGCCATTTGCTTTTTTCTCTCATAAACATGCTGCTTATCTTGCAGGTTTGGGCTCTTTTGGCCAGAGTAATCTTCTTTTGACTAGGGAGTATGGGCCGAGGGTCAGGTTTACTTCCGTATTCACTGGTGCTTCTGTAGATCCTGATCCTCTGAATGTTGAGGATTTATGTACAAGGTGTCTTAGGTGTGCGAGGAGTTGTCCAGTGGGTGCTATACAGGTGAAGGGGGAGTTCCCACCACCTATTGATAAGAAACTTTGTGCTATGAGGAGTGCGGATCTTTGGAGTAAGCATAAATCGCCTTGCGGTATTTGTATCAAGGTTTGCCCTGTGGGTGAAGATAGACGATTATTTGATCGGATGGACATGTCAATATATGAGGGTGACGGTTCATTGGAGTATAGGCGGGCTTGGGATCATGTAAGAAAGTATGGGACTTTTTAGGTTCTATTTTTTGGGATGGTCCGTAAGGTTTATATATGAAGTGTTTTCTAAAACAATATGTCGGAAGAAGGTTTCCGGTTTCCGATAAGTTTTGGGAGGGAAAAAAATATGAACACACCAATAAACCCTGGCGACACAGCTTGGATATTAATATCAACGGCCTTAGTACTACTCATGACAGTACCAGGAGTAGCACTATTCTATGGCGGACTAACAAAAAAAGAAAATGTACTAAATACAATGTTTATGTCCTTAATAGCATTCGCCCTAACAAGCATAATCTGGGTACTCTATGGTTACCCCCTAGCATTCGGCGGGGACATACATGGCCTAATAGGCAACCCAACAAACCTATTCATGAACAATATCAACATCAATAGTCCTGCAACACTCGCACCCACAATACCAGCCCTAATCTACATAGGATTCCAATTAACATTCGCAGCCATCACCGTAGCCCTGATATCAGGTGCAGTCGTAGAAAGAATGAAATTCTCAGCATGGACAGCATTCGTCATACTCTGGATAAGCTTAGTCTATGTACCAGTAGCACATTGGGTATGGGGTGGGGGCTTCCTCAGCCAACTCGGTGCCCTCGACTTCGCAGGCGGCACAGTAGTACACATAAATTCTGGTATAGCAGCACTGGCCCTCGTATACCTACTCGGTAAAAGAAAAGACACAAGACTTCTACCACATCATCTTGGATATTCTGTGATAGGCGCATCACTACTATGGTTCGGCTGGTTCGGCTTTAACGCAGGATCGGCCCTCACAGCCAATGGACTGGCAGCATCAGCATTTCTCGTGACGAACACGGCAGCAGCAGCCGCTATGATTTCATGGATAATCTTAGACTGTCTTAAAACAGGCAAACCCACGCTACTAGGTGCAATATCAGGCGCTATAGCAGGTCTTGTGGCCATAACACCAGCGGCAGGTTACGTAACAGTACCAGCAGCCATAATAATAGGCTTACTCACCAGCATATTCTCATACTTCGCAGTCTCCAAATTAAAGACAAAGCTTGGATACGATGATGCACTGGACGTTTTCGGCATACACGGAATCTCTGGCTTATGGGGCTCAATAGCAACAGGTTTATTCGCAGCTCCATTTGTAAATGAACTTGGAACAGGCCTATTCTATGGCAACCCAAAGCAGTTACTCATACAAGTATTAGCAGTGGTAATCGTAATGGCCTATTCATTTACAATGACATTGATCATGGGTAAATTGTTGGATGTGACAATAGGATTAAGGGTATCAGAGAAAGATGAAATAGAAGGACTTGACACAAACTTACATGAAGAGACAGGATACAGACTATAGGAGGGAAATTAAATTGAAAGCTATAATCGCGATAATAAGACCTGAAAAACTTGAACAGGTAAAAGAGAACCTTGTGGGGGCAGGATGTTATGGTATGACTGTCACTGAAGTAAAAGGGCGCGGCAGACAACTTGGTATAAGGGAAAGTTATCGTGGAAAAGAATATCATATCGACTTATTACCGAAAACGCGCCTTGACATAATAGTAAATGATGATAAGGTCGAAAAAGTCGTGGATGCCATAGTGAAAAGCGCCCAGACAGGGGATATCGGTGATGGTAAAATTTTCATATTACCAGTAGAGGATGTGGTAAGGATAAGAACAGGAGAAAGAGGAGAAAAAGCCGTTTAAACCCCCACACTTGGGGGTTCTATAATACTTTTTTTCCCAAAAGAAAAGAGGAATTCTGAAGGGTTTACCATCCCCTTTCTTGTAGTCTTTCAGAATCTGAGAGTTCACTTATTTCTATGCCGGGCATAGCCGCTCCCAGCCCCCTTGAAACCTCTAATAGAACCTCTGGTTCGTCATAGTGTGCTGTTGCTTCTACTATAGCCTTTGCATAAGCTTCTGGATTTTCTGATTTGAATATTCCTGATCCTACGAAAACTCCATCGGCGCCTAGTTGCATCATGAGGGCTGCGTCTGCTGGTGTTGCAACACCACCAGCTGCAAAATTCACAACTGGTAATCTTCCAAGTTTAGCTGTTTCCTTTACTAATTTTAATGGAGCTTCTATTTTTCTTGCGAATTCCCAGAGTTCCTCTTCCTCTTTCTCTTTAACCTCTCTTATCTGTCCCATTATTATCCTCATGTGACGGACTGCCTCCACAATGTTACCAGTGCCTGCTTCCCCTTTTGTCCGGATCATGGCGGCTCCTTCATCAATTCTCCTAAGAGCCTCTCCAAGATCCCTTGCACCGCAAACAAACGGTATCTTGAATTTCTTTTTATCAATGTGGAAGCGTTCATCTGCTGGTGTTAAGACCTCGCTTTCATCTATCATGTCAACTCCAAGGGCCTCGAGTATTTGGGCCTCTACAAAATGGCCTATTCTAACCTTTGCCATAACAGGGATGGTCACTGCATCCATTATCTCCTCTATCTTGTTTGGGTCAGCCATTCTGGCAACCCCACCAGAGGATCTTATATCAGCAGGAACCTTCTCAAGGGCCATTACTGCGACTGCTCCAGCCTCCTCTGCTATAATGGCCTGTTCGCTGTCCACTACATCCATTATAACGCCGCCCTTGGTCATCTTTGCAAAACCTTTCTTGAGAACTTCTGTACCATGTATCATAATAATCTGACCCTCCTACTAAGATAACATTCTAATAGTAGGTTGGCTTTGGAAGCATATAATATTATTCCTCCACACATAATAATCCTATGATGAGGGGAAATCTATATATAAGATTATCCTCTAATACAGGATGGGAGTGATTTTTTTGGTCGGGGAAACACTTACAGGTTCAATATTTTATTCTCATGTTATGCCAGCTATACTCGGATTTCTGAGTATAATTTTAATCTGTAATGGTATGATGGATGAGAACAAAAAACAGTTACTATTAGGGGTAATACTATTTTTTGGCGCGGGACTTTTACCCTTTATTATACTCCGCGCCGTGTTAGGAGTCTAGGAGTTTACCTTCTATTTTTTCTGTGGCTATCCTGGAGGCGAATTCTCCAGCTTCCATTGGGGGTCTTTTCTCCCTCATATGTATGTAGGCTGCCATGTATATGTCCCCTAGTCCTGTTGGGTCGACTATCCTAGTTGCTGGGACGGCCTTTATTTTCCATATTCTCCCACTTGAGTATATTATGGAGCCTCTTTCGCCACATGTGATTATAGTCTCTGATGGTCCCATGGATCCCAAGAGCATAGCAGCTTCTACGATGTTTGAGTTGAAAATCTTGGCCTCTTCTTCATCGAGGAACACCTTATCAACCATGTTAAGAATCTTCTCTGTATCCTCTGGTGGCCTGAGGGATACTCTACCATCTTCTTCTGTTCTTAGATAACCTTGTAGGCTTAGGTAGACTTTATTTTGTTGGTTTGTTATAAATTCGAGTGTCTGGGTTGGTATGTCAGTTGGTAGTAGGGGATTTAGGAGTATGGCATCCCATTTGTCTCTGATCAATTTTTTTATTTCATTGGTTGTTATAGGGTTTTTTGCGAAATTTGATTTCTGTATTCTCTTTTCATGGTTGAGGTATATGTTTTCAAATTTTAGTGTGTTATTTTTCCAAAGGGGTATTATCCTTGTCTCTGGGGGGAACTCTTCTAGGAGTTTTTTGTCTTCTTTTGAGAGTGTTATGATGCTTGTGTGTTCTATTCCAAGTTTTGAGAAGACCTTTGATTGGTAGTATACTGGTCCGCCTATTTTTAGGATCTCCTCTCCTTTTATGATATTTTTGTCTCGGGTTATTGGGCCTATTAATAAATATCCCAACCGGGTTCACCTTATATGTAATGGGATTTTTCCTTGGTGGAGTGCTGTGCCAACGAGTACTTTCTTTATGCCCATAGATGATAATATTGGTATGTCTTGGAGTTTTATACCTCCACCGGGGATTATGTCAAACTTTCCGAATTTTTTTATGAGTTCTTTGTTGATGCCTTTTTGTGTGCCGACTCTCGTCAAGTCTAGTAGTATGACTTCTCCAGGGTCTAATTGGAATAGGGTGTCCCTGAATTCTTCTAGTGTCATGTTTAGGTTTTTGGAGTATAATTGGCCACTTTTTGTATCGATGCTTACCACTATCCTAGATTTGGGGAAAACTTTAAAAATCTTTTTTAACTCGTTAATGTTTTTTAGGGTTTCTGTGGCTACTATTACCTGCCATGCTATTTTTAAACCGAATTCAAAACTTTTGAAGTTTTGGACTCCGAAGTCTAGCATCACTGGTATTACATGGTTTATCTCTTGGATAAGTTGGATGTTTGAGCCTTGGCCTGTGATGGCGTCGAGGTCGGCTATATATATTCTCCTGGCCCCCGCTCTCTTTAGGGATAATGCTATCTCCAAGGGGTCTGGTGATGCTGAGAATATGCTCTTTAGTGGTTTGTATTCTTCTCTTTTCCCGGATTTGCCCGAGACTGCTAATGAGCCCATTAAATCTAAGACTGGTATAACTTCTATCATTTGGTTAGGCTCCTTGTACCATGATAAGTTTACCTGTCTGGGGGTCTTGGTAGACTGTGCCTAATTGTACCATGCCCGAGCCGGATCCTGAGACAACCTCTGGGGTGGTGTTAAGTTCTTGTCCTTGTTGGATTTCAACTACTTGTTTTATGGCTTCCATGGCTGCCTTACGTTCCTCTGGTGACATGTTAGAAAATACAACACTTTGCATGTTCCATGATATTACTAGGAATATTAGGAAGCCTACTGAGAGTACTAGCATTGCATCTACGATGTTGGCTGATCCTGCCATGGGGTCTTCTTCATTTTGATCTCCAAGCAGCCTCCGCCGTCGTCGGCGTAGCATCTTTCATCACCTCTAGTATTGTCTCTGCTAGTGCTTCTAGGTTGGAGAGGTATTCTTCGTACCATCTTCTTCTTATTTTTGATATGACGTATGATATTCCCCCTGCTGCGAGGCCTACTACTGTGGTGTCGAAGGCTACGATTATTGCTTGTGCTAGTGTTTGTATGTCTCCTGCTCCAAGTGCTGCTAGTCCTGGGCCCATGGGTATGAGTGTTCCCATGAGTCCTAGTGTTGGTCCGAGTCTTGTTATTATGTCAGTCTTTTCTAGGCTTTTGGCTATTTTTAGTTCTTCTGCTTCTATGAGTTTCCTTGCTAGTGCTTCTCTCGTATTTGAAGTTAGATTTGTTGTTTTCGCGATTTCTGTGAGTATCTTTTTTTGGCTTTCTGGGATTTTTAGGGGTTCTATTATTTCTGTTATCTTTTCTGGGTTGCCTGGGTTTGACATGGAGAATATGGCATTTTTTATTTCATTTACTTCGACTTTTATCCTGTTTGAGTATTCTGATAGTAGGCCGCCTAGTGATATTATGGCATAGCCCATGAATAGTAATAGTCCTACTATGACTGGTATTAGTAGGCTTTGGGAGACTACATGGAGGGCTGCGCTTAGTATTTCGCTGCCTGGTACTGCGACCATCGTATATCACCTCAATTTTAGTTTATTAGTATGCTATTTTTCCTGTTTATGAATATTCCGGATCCTATAAGGAGTATGGCGCCTATTATAGCATATGCTAGCGTTTGGGGGTTTGGTATTGTGATGGGACTCATCTTTGATGATAGTACGCTGTTTATGTTGGGTAGGACTATGGCTGATGCTAGGAAGTATAAGCCTACGAATAGCATGAAGTTACCTAATAGTATAGGGTAGGGTTTTTTAGAAGCTTTTGCTATGATTTTTGATGAGAGGTAGAATATTGCTATGAATATTCCCAGTAGTATTGCGGCATATTTTCCTATTGTGAGGGCTGTTGCACCTATTAGTGGGGCTATTAGTATTATGCTGAGGGTTACGGCTCCGAAGCAGCATGGGCATGGTGCTATCATGGCCAGGCAAGTAGTTGTGGCTGTATTTTTTTGGTGCTGTTTCCATTCTTTGATGGTGTATGCCCCGGCTACTATTAGGATTGTTGCCATTATTATTGTAATGATAGACGCGTATTCTGTGAAGTATTGGTGTAATGTTTCCATGTAGGGGTTTGCCAAGGCTGAGAGTACTAATATTCCAGTTGAATAGGCTACTGTTATGGTTGCTGCCTTTTTTTTGGAAAGTCCTGCAAGTCCCATTGCTAATCCTATCTTGGCGCCAAATAATAGTATGACTGAGAGTATTCCTGCTTCCCATAGGATGTTTACGAGATCCAATTTTTTCACCCCTTTCAAGTTATATAATATTTAATATATAAATTGTATTATTACTAGATGGGCTGATCCGAGCCTTGCCGTAATAACACTTTTCAAGTATACTTAAACAAAATTAAAATATATTTTAATATAAATTTTTTGCTACAAAGGAGGAATACCATGGAGTTCATCATAAAAACACAGAAAGGCCTAGAAGGAACCGCGGCAGCCTACATAAAAGAAAAACTCGAAAATGCAGACACTTGGATAACACCAGAAGGCTACTCAGGCCTAATCATACTAAAAACATCAGACGAAAAAGCCAGAGAAAAACTCAAAAGCATCCCAGAAATAGAAAGAACCATCACAGTACATTACAAAACAAAATCCAAAATAGAAAAAATCTTAGAAAAAGCGGAAAAGATAGCAGAACACATAAAAGATGGTGAAACATTTGCAGTTAAAACAAAAAGAAGAGGAAAACACGATTTCACAAGCCCCCAAGTAAACAAGAAACTTGGAGAAAAAATATTACAATTAGCAAACGCTACAGTAGACCTCAACTTCCCAGAAAAGATAATACAAGTCGAAATAATCGGAGAAAACACTTACATATCCATCATAAAAGGCGAAAAATGGAAAAAATACACACCAGAAAAAGAAAACGCAAGAAAACTATTCCACAAAACAACAATAATCCAAATGCCATACTGGGGCAAACCACAAATAGTCAAAAAATTCGGGGAAAAAATAGGAAGAGCAGCACAAGCCTACGAAATCAAAGAACTCATAATAGCCCCAAAAGAAAAAATGGACGCCCAACAAATAGCAGAATTCATAAAGGGAATAAAAAAGGGGCAAAAATCAAGATACATGATACAAAAAGAAGCATACCCATGGCCCACAAAAGAAGTCCCAATAAGCCTGTGGGACCTCTACCAGGCAATAAGAGACAAAAAAAGGAAAAAAAGGACAATAATAATAACAGACCCCAAAGGAAAAACAATAAACACCATAAAAGAAAACCTAAAAGAAGACCTGAGAAAATCAAAAGAAATAATCATACTCATAGGATCAAGAGAAGGAATACCCAGAGGACTATTCAAATTCGCAGACCACATAATAGACCTAACACCCTACATAACCTTCGCAACAGAACATGCAATACCAGCAACACTCACAACACTCTACCAAATATACACAGAAAAATAAAATACTATTAGAGTTTACCACGAGCACCAAGGAAATATCCCACGCCAACAAGAACCACGAGAACCATTATACCAGCGATTGCATACACTGGCAAGCCAGCGCTCGCCCCCGACGTTCCACCAATTTTACTCACCTCATAAACTCCACCAGATAACCCTGGACCTTGACCCGCACCCGCAGCAGCAACACCAGATAATCCCTGATCATACGCTTGCCTTGGGCTACCAGTATAACCTGGACTCACCCCAGTATCTCCAGGAGATCCCGGAGTCCCAATACTTGAGGATCCTGGGCTACCAGTATAACCTGGACTCACCCCAGTATCTCCAGGAGATCCCGGAGTCCCAATACTTGAGGATCCTGTAGGTGCAAATGCAGCATTTTGTGTAGCACTATAAATTCTCGCTTTAACCCCACTTAAAAGCTTAGGATTTACATACTGCATAGCCCATCGTATCATAGCAATATTACCACAGCTACAATCACAACAGGAAACACCATACTGTGAAATCGCCGAAGCCCACATATTAGCCATGCTTCTAATGGTATTTTCATCAGCCTTCCAGTAACCCATATAAACCATGTTTAGCATTGCACCCACAGAGCTTATCATAGCATATACCCTATTACCAGTTGAAAGCTGACTTGTAACCCCAATATTGTAGCTGTCCCGTAAGTATACACTATAGGCTGTCTGCCATAATGAACTGTAAAATTCTCGTGAGGAACCCACTTCATTTGTATATGTAGCTCGCGTAATTGTCCATCCCACCAAGTTAGAAATAAATTTTCTACTAATGTATCTGCCAGTGGGGTCGCTTTTCATCATGCCTTTGATCCATTCAGGGTTGAAATAACGGCTTGCTGCCTCTTGACTTATGAAACTTTCAATTGTTAATGCCTTTGGAGTAGCCCTGTTCCCATAACTTAAAACATACATTGTTGGTGCACGGCCATTCACTTTTTCCAGGGCGAGTGAAAGTCCACCCCAGTAGTCAAAGAAGTCATCATTGTCCAACACGCCGTAAAGGTTTGTGTTTCTACTAGTATATACCGTTCCAACACCTGTTAGCGCTCTTTTGAAAACTAGTGGATTGGATGCCCCCCATTGTGTGCTTGAGTATATGTTGCCCATCCTGTTAAGGTAGAAGTCTGCAAGTTGCATTCTGTCTTTCCATGTCCAACTTAATTGTATGCTCTTTGATATGCCTGCCCCATAATCGTTTTCTGGTGGGGCGAATATCCTTGAAATCGCATATTCTCCAGCAAGTTCTGGCGTCATGTTAAATGACATGTAATATTCGAAGTCCTCAACCCAATGTTTAGCCACATAATTGTAATCTAATGGTTCGTCACCAATACCATAGAATCCAACAGGTCCTAGTACATAATTTAGAGCTTTTTCTATCTTGTCTCCGTATTTTTGTTTGAGCATCCTATTATCTAGGATTGTATAGTAGGATCTTGCGAGGGCTATTCTGAATGCCTTATCAAGTAGTCCGGCTTGTCTGCTGTAAAGATCCCTGAATAGACCAGTTGTTATAATTATAACATCAATTCTTTTTTTCTTCCAACCCTCTGGTCGCACTAAATTTTCAAGTTCCACATACTTTGGCATTTCTTTGAGTTTAGCACCTCCTACACCAGCACTTGGGGAATCTGACCAGTCAGGTTCCATTCCAAGCAATACTAGTACCATTGATACTAATGCGGCGTCGTCACGTGCTGTTTCTGTACAAAATATTCCAACAGCTATTTTCTCTACAGTTTCATTAAGATTTTGCAGTGTTAGTAATGCTAAGGTTTTACCATATTCAAATGAGCTCCTTGTGGGTATTTCCGCTGCTTGATCTTGGAAAAAATTCCTACCAGTGGGCAAGGCATCAGGGTTGCTAACAGGGTCGTTACCGGCTCCCGGTGGAATATAACCACAATTCAAAGCATTTAATAACGCTTCTATTTCAGCATTTATACTCTTGTATACCTCTGTTGCATATTTTTGAGCTAATTCTAATGCCCTTTTTAATCCGGGTGTTGGTGTGCCAGTTAGATTGTTGAGTGTCGCATTCAATCCATTTGTGATAACACTTTTCACGATCTCAATGCACTTTTCTTGCACTTTCTCTTTCTGTGTACTGGTAAGGTTCTCATAAGATTTTCTATAGAATAGGAGGGCCACTTCTTTATGTAGTGTTGTCTCTTCTGTGGCAGAGACTTGGAATGGCACTGAGAGTATTGAGGAAACGAGCATTGCCACTTCATCTTTTGTCCAATTTTTGCCAATAGCATGTAGACCATGAGGATATAATGTATCCTGGATTAATCCTAGGTAATCTTCTATTGTTTTGACTAGCTTATCCCCATCTATTTTGTTGAGTGATATTCCCATTGTCATTTCTATGAGTTTTTTGAGGTTATTATCCTCTATCGTTTTCTTTATCCTAGTGACTATTTCAGTCTTCGTTGATTCGTCGGCACTGTCATATTGGCCTACCAAGGCTGCTAATGTGGCGTATCCACCGTATAATGCTGTGAATGTTAATGGTGGGGTTAAGTGGTCTATTATCACTGCTGATCCTCTTCTTTTAGCTTGGATGCCTTCTGCGAGTCCATCAACTATATAATAGTAGATTTGGGGTGTGGCACCTGCTACGACCTCTGGGAAATCATAGGATGCCAATAGAACCTCTTTACCTGGGAGCCATTCATAGGTGGCGTGTCTTCCAAGATGGACCATCACATCAATATTCTCTTGTAGGTAGGCATAGACTGCAAGGTACTGGTGTGGCGGGGCAACTACCATACTATGATAGAGTTTGTTAATGTCCCCTTCCCATCCACGCTGGGGTTCTGGGCAAATGAAAATATTACCAAACCATATCCCAGGGATTACAAAATATTTTGTACCATTTTTTTCTACTGTCATTATATTGCCAGGCGGCTCTCCCCAACCAGATAAGCCATTAATGTTAAGTGCAAAAAACTGCCTTTTATAAGCTAAAAATTCGTTATAGTATCTTAGATCTTTTGTTAAGATATAGTTTTTGAGTGAAGCCACTATCTTATCCAATAATGGGATGGCTATATTTGATTTGTTTTCTGGCAATAATGATACTATCCCATCATACCATGAGTCTATACGATCTTCCATGCCAGTTGTGTAGTTTAATTCTATTGCCTTTTTGCATAATTCTCCAATGTATCCTACTGGCCCTTCTATGACTTGGATTTTTGTGATCTCGTCAAGTTTGGAGAACCATTCCATGTATTTATCAACCGGGTAAAGTATTGCCCCGTTTTCTACAAGTTTTTTAAGTTCTCCCGGGGCCCAGGGGGCGACATTAATAGCCTTTTGCAGTATCATGTCATGGAGTATTGTTGTATTGGCTGGTATGCCCTTAACAATGTACCCGTTCTTTTGGAGGATATTGAGGAGATTATAAATGCTCGTTATTACATCAAGGTAACTTGAGCCGATATTGTCCTTTCCTGGCGGATAATTGTAATAGATCAGCGCCACTTTTTTTTCATTGTTTGGAAGCCTTTTCAGTTTGACCCAATTCCTTATCGTGTCGGCAAGATGCTCGATATTCGCTGGTATTATCTCATAGAGGCTATAGGACAATCCCGTGTCCGGGTCAGTGACGGGTTCAGAATTTGTGGCTACAATTGTCGAATCTATGATCCCCTGAGCTTCTGAAATGGCTATGTGCCACCATCTGTCACCTGTAAGTTGTCTTAATCCTAATGTGCTGAGCTCCCACTGTTCAGCGAGCAGATAATCAGAATGTAAGGCCTTGAATACTGGTACATTTATGAGTTCAAAAAATTTCGTCACATTCGTGAATAAGTCTCCACCTAAGCCATAGGCTGGCATGCTTATTATAGCATCAACATATACCGTATAATTTGATGGGTTTTTGAAGAAACTTTCAATGTCAGGCGCATTTGTGAATGATTCTACCATAACCTTTAATTGCTCTGGTGTGGCCCCATATGCCACTACTGGTATGACATTGAATCCTCTAGCCTCCAGTGCGTCGATGAGGGCATAATATGGCTGTAGTTTCTGGTTGTCCACATACATTTTACTTTCTAAGAGTCCTATGCAACCCGTGGCGTTTGCTTTGAAATATTTATTCGCATACTCTGCAAGGTCATTGTACCAACCATAACGGTATATTCCATAGGCTTTTTCGCCGCTGGTTGCCCATGTTGGAGGTTTCCAGTAGCCAGTGTTTGGAACTCCTATCAAGTTGAGGGCCCAAACAATCTGGTGGACAAATGCTTTCTTATTATTGATGTCCTTGTAGAGTACTGCCATGTTATATTCTACTGGGAATATGCCGGTGACATTGGAAGATGATGTATAATTTAATACTCTTTCGAAATTGGTGCCCTTTTTTGTATTCTGATAATAGTCAATTAGGAGTTCATCTGAAATGTTAGAGAGGATGTATTCTCCTTTGATGTTTGAATATTTCATAAGGCTTGTATATGCCGGATTATAGACTATTGCAGGTTCTAGTATGAGGAATAGTCCATCTGTCTTGTTAGTTATATTTGGATGTGTGGAGAGCAATCTTTGTAGGCGCTGAGATGCACTATCACTAAGGTATTCTCCAATGAATATGTCACAGGCTGATAAGAGTTGCAGAAGCTCGACATCTGACATTTTAGTTAATTGTTCACAGCTTCTGATCTGTATCTGAACCTTTTCTCGTATAGGAGCGTACCCAAGAACGTTTGTATCATGGGCTGCTTGGTTGATGACTATAGCTTGTCCTTCATCACTTATAATGAAAACCAGGATATTACCACTTTTTTTAACTGTACAAGATCTGTTAAATTTATTGTTTGTTTCGTTGATTTCCTGTATTCGGTTTTCAGGGTCTATGATGAGTTGTAGTGTGTGGACGCCTACCGTTGTTGGAGTCCAATTAAATTCTACTATAACCGTCTGGCCACTGGCAATTACCGGAATATTCCGAGTTCCAACCCTCACACCATTATCATAAAAATCAACCCTAACCTGACTCGCATCTTGTTCACCTGCATTCCCAACTAGAGCATTAATAGTATATTCCAGACCCCTATAGAATGTCCCTTCAACTTTGGATTGTATCCAGAGATCTGGCATTTTAATGACAGGTGGTTTATACCTAACCTCTAGTAGAGCCAAAATTATCTTATAAAAACCGCCCCCACCATAACCACCAGATAACGCACCATCATAGGTTAGAACATTCTCTCCGGTGGGATCGAATTGGTTAGTTACATTCCATTTATTCAAGCCACTAAAACTACCTGTTAATTGAAAACCTGAAAGTCTTCTACCATTAAATGTGTATTGGGCGTCCACACTACTTGCATGGACTACAGTGACCATGGCATTTTTTATTTCACCTGCGATACTCGACTTGAAGATGGTCTCCCCTATATAATTTTTCCCAGTATCTCTTGTGTAAAAGTAATTGTCGACATCATGGCCCATGTTAACCCAATAGGCAATAGTATCAGTGCTTCCTGGGAAATCATAAGCTACTACGAGGGTTATAAGCTTTATACGACCATCTGTGGTGCAATTAAAGGTTGTTACATTAGCCCAGTTTCTAGTCTTGGTAATATTGGTCACATCATACCATAGTAGATAGTCACTTGTAACCCTCACAATATGATCGTTTATCTGAAGATATTGGGGAGCTTCTTCATCTAGGAGGGGAAAATCGTACCGTGAAGATAGGTGTGTGCTTTCTAGTAGATGACCATTATATGTAATGTTCACATTAAGTGGATAATCATTCTGCATATGGCCTTGGTATACGAGTACGTAAAGTTGGGCCCATGAAACACTTGCATTATTGGGCAGATCCTTGAAAGTATATAATACACTGGAATTACCAGGTTCGTTCACGCTATAATCTGCCGATCCGTTTGTCCCGAGGTAAGTGTCAATATAAAGTCCGCCACTTACGGTTCCGTTTTTGATTGTTTTAAGTTTTAAGCCTCCACAATATGGGTCAGCGTAAGATGAAGAAATTAATGTGAATATTACAACCGTTAGGGTGATGAAACTTACTAGTTTCTGAAACTTTTTCATTTTCCTCCCCCTTTAAACCCCATTTAACCCTAATATAAAAAAATTAAAAAAATTTAAATTAGATCATGACATACCTCGGTAATCTGTTGTTTGTCCCGTAAAATGCTATGATCTTACTGTACATGTAGACTAAACGTTGGAATGGTATCCTACCAAGGATAGTTCTTGCATAATTTGGCGCTCGATTGTATCTCTTAATGAATGTTAGGATGTTGTTGGCAACCTGCACATAACTTGACCTGTAAAGTCTGCCATGTCTGTAGCTTCCACTTGGATTCAGAGGAGACTTCACATTCTTTAGGGTGATAGGACCCAAATCCCCCTTGTTTATATTCACTGTGGCCATGCAGAGCAGATAGAGAAGTTGACTCATGGTATATCTCTGTCCATTGATAATAACAGTAGAAGGTAGCCTACCATAACGGTTATAGTATGCTTTAACTCTAGTTGCAGCATTAACAAGCTGTACCAAACTAATACCGCTCTTAACACTGATAATTCTGGGTGCCATGTTGTCAACTGTCACATTATAAGTTCCAGTTTGCAACGTCCTTGTGAATTCCACCGTCACTGTTGCTCCGGGTCCTATTGTAACGGTTTTCTCATCCACTACCTGGTTGTTCACTTTAAGTTGGACTGTGTAATCACCTGCAACATCACCACTGTTCGTGACATTAACCCTCACTATAATACTTAATGGTGCCAAGCCAGATTCTGGTGTGACTGTTAAGTTGCTAAGTTCGAATGTAGCCGGTTTCTGGACTGTAACCGTCACAGGTGCCATGTTGTCAACTGTCACATTATAAGTTCCAGTTTGCAACGTCCTTGTGAATTCCACCGTCACTGTTGCTCCGGGTCCTATTGTAACGGTTTTCTCATCCACTACCTGGTTGTTCACTTTAAGTT
>JASFYN010000004.1:184463-210336 GCA_030055615.1 Methanothermobacter sp.
TAAGTTGGACTGTGTAATCACCTGCAACATCACCACTGTTCGTGACATTAACCCTCACTATAATACTTAATGGTGCCAAGCCAGATTCTGGTGTCACGGTAAGGTTTTCTAGGGTGAATTCTGGGCCTTTGTAGGCTGTTATGTAGTCTTGTCTTGTTAGTGTGTTTTCTCCTCCTGGACCCTTTACTGTGAGTGTTACGGTGTATGTTCCTGGTTGGGTGTAAGTATGGGTTGGGTTTTGTTCTGTACTATTTGTACCATCACCAAAATCCCAGAACCATTCGACGGCTCCCTCTGAGAGATCCTGGAATTGTACTGTTAGTGGAGTTATTCCTTCTGTTGGGTTGGCTGTGAAATTGGCTACTGGTGGTTCATATTCTAGGATTAGGATGCTTCCTAGGGCGACCATGTTGTCTCCGTTGCTTCCGTTGTTGTAACTTTGTATTCTGGCTATGTTTGTTCCTTGTTGGATGGCTTGTTTTATGTTGTAAGTGCTGAATCCTATTTGTGGCCCTGTTAGATAATCTTGCCAGAATCCAATGTATTCCTGGTTGTTGAAGTAGAATTTGCTTTTGTTGGCTTCGTTTGCTGATGCTAGAACGTTTATTATGGTGGCGTTTTTTACCATCTCCGTGTTTATGTTGTTGAATATTGCATATGCCGTTGCTTCTGTATCGTTTACGCCATAGTCTGTTCTGCTGTATAGCATGTCTGTTTCTTCGTTTATCCAGATCCTTTTAACTGTTTCGCTTGTGTGTTCGTAGACTACTATGAGATATGATCCGTATAGTGCTGTTGTTGTGTTGGGTCCGGCTGTTAAGGTTAGTGTGTTATTTTCACCTGCCTTGAAGAGGCTTGTAACATTATATACGAGGAGTCCGCTTGGGTAATCATATGATCCGTAACCCTTGGTGTCATTGTAATGTGCTACAGGGTTTATGATTTGTTGGTTGAATGTGGCAGCGAAATCTGGGATTCCACCTACCGTATTCCATGTGTAGGGTTGATACAATCTAGCTTCCTTGATTGTAGCCCCTTCAGGTATTGGTAGATCTGTTGGGGTCCATGTAACGATATATGGATTTTGCCAGTTACTTGAACCGCTTCCACGATATGTTGAATTACCAACTGAATAGATTAGTCTGAATTTGCCTTCTAAGATTAGTACTGTGTTTATGTCTTCTCCTCCGGTGTATCTCTTACCTTTGTATCCATTGTAGTAGACCGTTCTTGTTGCCTCATAGATGTTATTGGTTTCGTTGGTTTCTTCAACTTCATTGTCACTGTCTATTATGGCGTTAATGGTTACGGATCCTACTAGTGTTGGTATGAAACCATTAAATGTTACATTGACACTTGAATTGTCAGCTAATCCTGGTAGTGTCTTTGTAATGTTATAATTACCTATTATGAGTTTCACTTTGAATTGGCCCGCGTAAAGGTTCCCTTCATTAAATACTGTTATTACGATCTCGTTAGGTTCATTAGCGAAAAGTTCACGGTGTCCGGCCGCGTTGCTTGGATTATAACTTATATTGGTAATTTTAAGATCTCTTTGCAGTGTTAAGGGCATGTTTACAAGGTTGTTGGCGATGTTAGCGTCTCTTATGTTCGTATTTTCTAGGTAATGTGTTGTTTCATTGTATAGGATATTTGCAATGATTGTGTGATCTCCCAGGCCGATATTGATATCTTGTGTGAGTATTTGTGATTCTCCAGGTGGTAGTGGGTTTATGTGGTGTAAGTATTCTTGGGTGTCGTAGGTTATTTTAACTGTGAAAGTAGTAGTGGGGTCTATTAGTGTGAGATCTGCTTTGCCATTATTTTTGATTCTTACTTGTATGCTATTATCTGTTAGTGTGAGGTTCTCGATCATGAGATCAACGATCAATGGCTTCTGGTCTTGTTGGTATGGTATGTCTCCTATTCCATCCCCGTTGGTGTCGTCTCCTGTGTAGTCTGACCAATAGTTACCTTTATCAGTAGTGTTCCAATTGTTGTTGCTTGGATCTCCTTCTGTCTGGTTTGTATTATTTATGAAGTAGTTATTGTATAATAGGTTTCCTGTGCTGGCGCCGATTCCGGTGCCTGTTAGTCTGATACCTTTTGTGTTTTCCTTGATGATGTTGTCTGTGATGGTATGATTACCCCCACTTGTCACGTAGATTCCATAATTGCATCCTGTGACATTGTTTCCTGTTATTGTACAATTTCTGGCGTTGAATAGCCATATTCCATAATCACAGTTTGTTATTATGTTGTTTTGTACTGTGTCATTGTTTAGTGACACGATGCCTTGTCCTTGTTTGTTTGTACCTATTAATGTGTTAGCTACTATTGTATGGTTACCCCCGCTTTCAACGCGGATTCCACTTTTGTCTGCCACATAGACTGTGTTGTTGGCTACGAAGCTATTGCTACCATATATTGCTATAACTGACCTGGTTGTACCTGGGTTTACTATATTGTTTGTTATGGTGTTGTTTGTACCATATACAATCAAACCACCAGAAGTAATGTTATTGTATGCTATTGTACTGTTGCCGTCTCCGTATGCATATATACCATAACTGCCAGAAGTGATGTTATTGCATGTTATTCTGTTATTTGTTCCACCGTCGTAGAAGTATATGGCGTTGGTACAGTTTCTTATAATGTTATTTTCTATTGTGTTGTCAGTGGTTGGTTGGAGGAATATTATGGCTGAGCTGTCAATGTCTGTTATTGTGCTATCCTTGATTGTTATCATGGTACAATTGTAGAGGTATGCGCCGAACCTGTTTTGGGTTAATGTTACGTTTTCAATGCGAGAATTGGTTGTATTGACCAGTAATATGCCCTCTTGTGAATTTGAAATGCTAATATTTTTTATTGTGATGTTCGTAGCATTCACTAGGCCAATGAACCCCACATCCTCTGTGAATGTCATATCTTGGACATTCATTAGATAGTATATTGGTTTTCCGTTGATGGTGTTACTCGTGTCAATATCTTCTACAAATTTTGTGAAGACTCCGAAGTTGCGCGTGTTATTTAATAAACTGTTGTTGCGGAGCGTGCAAGCTTCAGCATTCACTAATCTGATACCGTAGTAGTTGTTAATGACAGTATTGTTGATTAATGTGCACCTGTCATATCCATCAACTAATATGCCCGCGACGCCAGTACCAGTGGCCCCTGTAATTATGAAGCCTTCAATTCGCGTATCATTAGCATTTACTTTGATGACATGGTTCCCTGTGCTGCTTGCGATGATGGTCACGATACCATTGGCTTTTAATATTAAAGATTTTGTTAGGCTTATGTTTTCTGTGTAGTTGCCCTCACCTACAAGTATTGTGTGACCATTCTGTGTAGCGGCATCGTTTATGGCATCTTGAATTTTGCTGAAAGTCTTGTTGGTTTCTAAATTCATAACCCTTGCAACTGTTATGTAGTCTTGTCTTGTTAGTGTGTCTTCTCCTCCTGGACCCTTTACTGTGAGTGTTACGGTGTATGTTCCTGGTTGGGTGTAAGTATGGGTTGGGTTTTGTTCTGTACTATTTGTACCATCACCAAAATCCCAGAACCATTCGAAGGCCCCCTTTGAGAGATCCTGGAATTGCACCGTTAATGGGATAACTCCAATTGTTGGGTTTGCAGTGAAATTAGCCACCGTTTCCGTTTTATATTCTACTACGAGGATTTGTAGTAGTGCTAGCATGCCACCGGAATCTGTTCCTTGTATGATTGCTATGTTATTATTTGGTTGGAGTTTTCCTGTTACATTGAATACTTCTGGGTATGCTGTTTTGCTGTTTCCTTGCCATACGTTCAATCCTAGGGTTTCAGTGTTGAAGTATACGTTTCCTTCGTTGGGTCCGGCGTTACCCGCCCATGCATAATATGTGGCGTTCACAACCTTTTCTAGGTTGATTTCTGGGCCGTTGAATATGGTGTATGCCATTGTTTCATCAAGGTTTGTTCCATATGTTGAACCTAATAATAGAATATCGGCTTCTTCTGCAATGAATATTTGTCTTCTTGGCGCTGTCGTGTCGTTGTAGATTACTAAGAGTGTGAATGGGTACATGCTGAGTGTGTGCGTACTCCCTGATGCTGGTACTGATAATGTAACATTCACGATGTTATCCTGGTTCTTAAGATAATATTCTGTTACATTGTAGACGAGAAGACCATATTTATAAGTTGGATAGCCTCCGAAGTTTGATTGATCCCAGTACCATCTTGTATAGTTTCCTGGTTGGAATACGGCGTTGTTAAACTGTATTGTGAGGTATGTTAGTGCCGCGCCCTCTTCTGGTTCTAT
The DNA here is from genome assembly GCA_030055615.1 of Methanothermobacter sp. NCBI lineage: Archaea > Methanobacteriati > Methanobacteriota > Methanobacteria > Methanobacteriales > Methanobacteriaceae > Methanothermobacter > Methanothermobacter sp. The sequence continues at coordinate 188,773 of JASFYN010000004.1, forward strand.
GCCCTTGTTATCCCAATTGTATGGTACATATAACCATACTTCAATGGGTGTTGCATTTTCTGGTATGCTGGGTTGTGTCCCGTTAAATATTACTGTGTAATTTGACCATCCGCTTGTTCCACTAGCATATGTTGTGTCTGGCTGTGCATAATATGCTATGCCACCATTGAGATCGTATACAAGCTTTGTTGTGATGTCTGAACCGTTGTAAGCCCATCTTTTACCCTTGTATCCATTGTATAGTATTGGAACCGTCCTCGTGTATTGGTTGTTTATTTCGTCGGTTTCTGGAATTTCATTGTACGGGTCTATGACTAACCTGTAAGTTACGTTTTGGTTATTGTTACCATAGCGTGTTTGGGCTGTGGCGGGTCTTATCGTAGGATCGGTTATGTTGACGTTTATGTTAGTGTTGGGTCCTATGGATGGTATGGTTGCAGTTGCAACTAATTCATCATTGGCGTATAGGTGTAGTATTGTTGGTGGTGATGTTCCCGTTCCATTGTTTCTGATTGTGCAGGTTATTGTATTGTTTTGTAATGCGAATGCTGTACCACCTGTGACACCAACAAGCTGGAATCTTAAATCAATATTTGGCGTGTATGTGACTTTCTGGATTGCTAGGATGATCTTATAGTAGCCTGATAGTCCTGTTCCTGGGCTTTTGTGGTATGTGAATTTGTTGGATGTGTTATTGTAGAGGTTTGTGACGTTCCATATTTCGTATCCGCTGTATGTTCCTCGCCTTTCGTATGTGCCGTTTGGTAGGTTCTGGTCATTATAGGTATAGATTCCGTCTTGACTTGCAGCATGCACTATCATCAGCGTGGCATCCCGGACAGTTCCTTGTATTGCTCCCGTAAAGTATGTTTCTCCTGTGTACTCTTCGTCATTGTAGCTGCTTACATCATGTCCAAAGTTGATCCAGTACCTTGTCCCTGTTGTGCTCCCTGGAAGGTTGTAAGCCACAACCAACGTTATGAGTTTTATTCTGCCATCATAGGAGCCGGTGGTGCATACGTTAGCCCAATTACTCGTATTTGTTAGTCCTGTTACGTCATACCATAGTAGGTAGTCGCTTGTTACACGCATTATATGATTGTTTACCATTAGGTATGGGTCGTTGTCGTGTCCTGGGCCTAGTATCCAAGTGTTATTGTTCCCACCATTAATGGGGTAGTTATAGGTTGTGTTGAGTGATTGGTTGTCTAGTAGGTGTCCATTGTATGTTACGTTGATGTATGTTTGCCGTGCTTCTTGCATGTGCCCTGAATATACTAGCACGTAGAGTGTTGCATTTTTGATTTGTGCATTTGCTGGTATTGTATAGTTGAAAGTGTATGTAACATTATATGGATCGGTTGCATTGAAGCCGTAGTAAGAGTCTACTGCAACGTCCCCGGTTACATTGCCCTGTTGTACAGTTTCTAGGGGTTTGCCACCTACGTAATTGTCTGCATAGGATGATCCCGTCAATGAAACTGCTATCAGAAATAGGAGGGCTAGGAACAAGATTTGTTCACTTTTCGATCTAATATGGTTCACCCCCATTTTTTTCTATCTGTTGTTTACCCCTTTCATGGTTTATATATTTTACTAAAAAAGTATTACTAATTTTAAGATACTATAAAAATAGTATAATAATATATCAGAAATAATATTACAAAGGCTTAAGAAATAAAAAAATATTAATAACTTTTTTATTGAATCCTCATAATTTTCTCATGCTTCAGCCCCCCATAATTTAAAATAATGCAAAAATGAATTCTGTCCCCCTAAGGACATTACCATAAAGTAAGGGATCAAATAGCACATTTAGGAACGTATCGACCATATATTTTTATTTCTTGCCCGCACCATGGGCATTTACCATTTTCAATCCTGTAGTCTAAAATCTCATAAGAAAACCGTCTTATTATGAGCTTTCCACATTCTGGACAATAGGTATTTTCATATTTGTGACCAGGCACATTACCAATATACACATATTTTACACCCTCTTTCCTGGCCTTCTCTACAGATTCTTCGAGCACTTCTATCCTAGTTGCAGGGTTCATGAACTTGTATCTTGGATAATACCTTGTGAAATGTAGTGGCGTGTCTTCACCCGCAAATTTCAAGTGATTTTCTATTATCCAATCTACGTCGTTTTCGTTCACCCCAGTGATAATGAGACTTATGATTTCAACATGGATGCTATTATCTATGGCTATTTTAACGTTTCTCCAGATCTTGTATACGTCTATGTTGTCGCAGTATTTTTTGTAGGTGGTTTCTCCACCTTTTATGTCTATGTTTAATCCTGTGAGCCCAGCTTTTATCAAAGCTTTTAATGCTTTTTTTGTCATGTAACCATTGGAGACATAGCACCCGTAGAGTCCATGTTCTCTTCCAATTTTGAAAAGGTCAATGGCATATTCTGTTAATAGTGTTGGTTCTTGGAAGCTGAGGCACAAGCCTTCATCATGGTTTTTGAGGGCTTTTTTCACAACAGCCTCTGGGGGTGTATATGAAGCTCCCAGTGGTAGGCTTCTTGAAAGTTGATAGTTTTGGCACCATGGACATGAGAAATTGCAAGAATAAGTTGCTATTGTAAGGGAGGTTGATCCTGGCCAGTAATGGTAGAATGGTTTTATTTCTATTGGCCTGCTTTCCATTGCACTTAGCCGCCCATAAGTTAGTGTGTATATTTTGCCGTTTTTGTTGAATCTTACTCTGCAGGTTCCTTTTTCTCCGTTTGAGAGTTTGCATCTTCTTTCACAGAGTGTGCATTGGATTTTCTTATTGAGTTTTTTGTAGAATGGGCTGGCTTTCATCAAATTATTATCTTTTACCCCCCCTATTATATTGTATTGTGTGGGGGGGTGGCGCCCCACACATTGGAGAGGGGAGGTGCATGTTAGGAGGGAAAAAATGGGATTTGTTAGGGAAGATTATCATAATATTTTATCTATTTATTATTACAAATGGTACTCTGTCTGATATTATATTTAAGATTTTCTATTTTAATTTTATTAAAAAATTAGTTTAGAGGGTGGGAGGGGTGAGGGGACATTTTAGGATACCTTGAGCGAAATGAGATTGTTATATCTTTTTTTGGAGTGTCCCCTCAGATTTTTGTGTTGGCATAATAGAGGAGGGAGTCTTCACACTGTCACTTTGGTATTCTATAATATAAATACATTACTACTAGAAAGTATTATTTTATGTGTTGGTCGAGTTTTTCATAGGCTAGGTTAATGGCCTCCTCCACTATCCTAGGATCGGATTTTGAGAAATCATTAAGGATTAATTCAATGGATATATCAACGTCTAATCCTTCCTCATAATCTAGGATTATGGTTATATCCAAGTCTCTTATTTCCTTTTTGGGGATTTTTGAGAAGATGAAATTTTCTATCGTAGTTGATAAAAGATTGGATATTATTTCAGAGTCTTTTTTTGTTAGTTTTTTCAAGACAGTTTTTCACCCCAATGTTTAGGTTGCGCCTCCTCCTGGTTTTATGCCGGCGCTTTTCATGGCTTCTTGTAGGTTGACTTGCATTTCCTGTAATTTTTTCATGACCCTTTCTTCTTGTCTTTGTATGGTTTTTTCGCGCAATTTTAGGGTTTCGAGTTTGTCTGATAGTTCTTCTTCTATTTCTTCTTTTTTTGCTTTTATAAGGAGGTTGCCTGCGGTCCTATATATGTCAGTGTCTTCTTCTGCCTTTGAGAGTTCTTCTAGTGCTCTTTGGGTTTCTTGGATTTGTCTTTCTACTGTTTGTTTTTGTAGTGAGATTGCCTGTGCTTGTTGTTGTAATTGTTGGAATTGGGCTAGTTGGTGTTGGATGTTTTTTGGGAGTTCCATAATTTATCACCTTTTTTGAGTTTTATTATATCATATGCGAGTTTTATCCATCTGAGGGTTGAATTCATAGCAGCTCTAAATGCTGTTGAATCCTTTGATTCTATTTTTAGGATTATTGTCTTATCTTTTAGTTTTATTTTCATTTTTGATCTGGTAGATGGTGAGTTTTCTATTTCTGGTTTTATTGCTTTCCATATTATATGGGCCCCTTCTTCTAATTGTATTTGGAATTCTCCTTGGATCCTTTGGGGTTTCACTTTTAGTCCTCTAGTTGGATTTTTTTTATGAATATTTTGAATCCTGTTGGCTTCTTTTCATGGTATAGTTCCATTATCATTTCGTATTTTCCATAGGCTGGTTTCACAAGCCAGAAATCCCATCCAGAATCCTCTTCGAAGGGTATTAGACCCTTTAGTATTCTTATATTCCTTATAGGCCCTTTTATTTTCTTTGTTGGTTTTGCTTCAAGTTTTTTGGGGATTGCCACATTTATTGTCATGTATCCTATCTGTTGTCCTCTTGTATTGTAGAATGTTATTTTGCTGGGGTTTCCATGTTTTTCTGATACAATAGCTAATGTGGATTCTCCATGTTCTATTGTTTTTTGTAGGATTTCTTGGATGTTCATTTTTCCCCTGTTTATGTAGGGGCATCCCATGGATCTTTTGAGTTTTTGGCAGAACGATCTTGTCCGCTGTGAGGGTTTTCTGGAGGTTGTTAATAACATTTATCTTGCTTTTATTGTTCTTTTAACTGGTGGGACTTCTTTGAATAGTATTCTGTAGCGGCATTTTGGGCATTTGTTTTCCATGTATTTTTTTAGGTCGATTTGGGCTCCGCATTTTGCGCATCTGTACAATTTATTGGCCTCCTGTTATTCTTTTTATGTGGCGTGTTGCGGTTTTGCCCATTGGGGTTGTTGGTAAGTATGCTCCTCCTGTGAATGTTGTCCCGCATTTTCTGCATTTCCATATACCTGTGCTTATTCTTTTGACTCCGGGCCTGTCACAGTATGGGCAGAGGTGTTTCTTTTTCATCTGTTCTTCTATTTTTTTCACGACTCTCTTGGCTTTTCTGCCGTAGCGTGGCCCGAATCTTCCTGTGATACCTACTTTTTTTGTTCTTGCCATTTTAGATCACCTTGCTTTGTGGTATGGTTTTGTCTAGTTCTTCTATGAGTTGGGGTATTTTCTCTTTTGTAATGTTTATTGCTTTTAGGATGTCTTCTTTGGTTAGGGATCCTTCCCCTCCTTTTTGCATGGCGCAGATTGTGCCGTCTGATCGCATTCCTATTGATAGTCTTGCTGTGAGGATTTCTTCCTCGTCTAGGGAGGGGTCTAGGATTATCTGGTCTCCTATTTTTGCGAATGTGCACATTAGTGCTGTGTCCTCAAGTGGTAATGGTTGTAGGTTTTCATAATCTAGTATTATTTCGTCTTCTTCTATTTTTGCTGTGGGGAGTTTTGTGTCTCTTAGTGCTGCTACTGTTGCCAGTACTGCTGCATCAAATAGGTTTCCGTCGTAGTCTATGATGTGTAGGTCTATGAATAGTAGCCATACGCTGTTGCCTTCTACTATGCATAGTTTTTCTAGGTTGAGCATGTTGCTTTCTCTTATGCAGCGGTCCACGACTCTTGAGAGTTCGATTGATCTTTCGTCTGGTGGTCCTGGTTCGAATGTTGGTGATGCCATTGGTAGTAGTTCTGAGTTTGTTATGATGATGCCCGTGTTTGGTGTGTCTGGGAATGGTTCTCCGATTTGTGGTTTTATGCCTACTATTAGTTGGGTGTTGCCGAGTTTTACTCTGGCTGAACCTTCTGCCTTTGTTATAATTCCTGTTTCTATGAATATTTCCCTGAATTCGTCTAGTGCTCTTCCGTCAATTCTTTCTTTTTTGTTTATGAGGTTGATTATATTTTCGCGGGTGATCTCGGGTACTATGTCCATCTTATTCACCATATTTTCTTTTTAGGGCTTCTTTTTGTACTTTGTTTATTTTTAGGCATCCTTTTATCGCGAGGTCTAGGGCTTTTTCGAATTCTTCTTGTGTGAGGTTACCGTCGCTTTGTAGTAGTGTTATTTCCTTGTTGCGTGGTAGTATGGCTACTGGCATGTCTGCTTCTCCACGTTTATCCTCTTCTTCTGACAAGTCTAGGACTATTTTACCATCGACTTTACCTGCTGCGCAGGCCACTACCATATCTTTCATTGGCATGCCAGCGTCTGCAAGCGCTACTGATGCTGCTGTTATACCCGCGCATCTTGTACCTCCTTCTGCTTCCAGCACTTCTATGAAAACGTCTATAACTGACCTTGGGAACTTTTCCAAGATTAGGGCCGGTCTTAGGGCTTCTGCTGTTATCTTGGATATTTCGACGGATCTTCTGTCTGGTCCTGGTCTTTTTCTTTCCTCTACTGAGAATGGTGCCATGTTGTATCTGCATCTTATAACTGCCCTGTCTGGTCTTTGTAGTTTTTTTATCTGAGCTTCCCTGGGACCGTATACCGCTACTAGTATCTTGTTACCACCCAATTCCAGGTATGATGATCCATCTGCCCTTTCTAGTATCCCTGCTTCTATTTTTAGTGGTCGGATTTCATCTGGTGCTCTTCCATCTTCTCTAGTAGCCTCTGAGACGCTTTTGAATTCATCTGGTGTGATGATAATAATCACCCCTTAACCTTCTCATTTCCTTTTTCAGATTTTATAAGTTCTATGAGGGTGTCTCTCACCCTATCAGTGAGCCCGGATGTGTGAGCCTCCCTATCAATCATCATTATGACTTTTCGGGCCACTTTCTCCATTTCAGGGTCTCCTTTAACCCATACTACTCCGTTTTGTCCTACTACGATATCGCAGCGTGTTTTCTCTTTTATCATGTTTATCATGGATCCTCTTTTACCGATTAGACGTGGGACCTTGCTAGGTGTTATATAGACTAGGACTCCTCCTTTGAATTTTCCAAGCCCTCTGCCTTTTAGGCCTAGTTTAACCTTTTTAACCTCGTCAACATCAACTACTTTTAAAAAGAGGACGTCGCCAATATTGAATATGTTCTCAAGGCCCCTTTTTTCTTTTCCAAAAACTTCTGAGGCTGGTAAGAAGCCTGAGTATGGGGAATTTATATCTAATCCCCACATTGAAAATCTTATATCAGTTATTTCGCCTATGACGACATCTCCCCTTTTTGGAATATATTTACTTACGAGGGGTATGACGCTTATTTGTTTGTTTCTTATGGATACTAGGCCTACGTGGGATGAACATATTTTATTGTTCTCTTTAAATGTTCCTCTGCCAGGGTAGTAGTCATTCTTGGCTAATATTTCGCCTGGTACTACTATGTCTTTGTCCTTTACTAGTATCAAATAGTCATGCCTCCTTTTCTAGACTTTATAGAATAGGAGGAAAAAGAAGCTTATTTGAGGAGTTTTGTTTCGACTTGGCCGCCTGTTATTTCACTCATTTTCTGGTAAAAGCTGTCCTGGAGTCCTCCGGGTATTTCCACGATGGCTATCCATGAGCCGTCTTTCTGCCATTCTTCTTCAAGTATTTTACCAAAATTTGAGATGATACCATAAGCTGGGCCGGCGGTTTCGCCGGGGATCTTAATGGCTACTTTAACCTTCTCAAATTTTATGGGTATCTTAGTGCGAATAGCCTTTAGGATTATGTTAACTTGTTCATCCACTGTCTTGAAGGGGTCAACATGGACCTTAGCCTCTTTCATGGCCTTTTCTATCCTCTTTGGTGGGTGTGGGAGACCTGTCTGTGGGTTTATAGCTTCTCTGGCTATCTTGTTAATGATTTTCTTCTGTTTGTCCTTTATCATCTGTCTTCGCTGTTCTGCTGTGAGTTGTATGCTCCCTTTTTTGAGTATTATCTTGGCGACTTCGAGTGGATCGTCACTTTCAAAAAGTTTGCGCATGGTTTCCTCGGATGCTTTATCCCCCTTCCTGGCGTCCTTGAACACTTCTTGGACTGCTAGTATATCCTCTATATTGACCTTTGATTCGTCTTTTCTGAATTCAGCGGCTAGGTCAGGGTCTACGAGTATTTCGAATCTTTCCCCATGGGACTCCAAGCGGGCTATAACAGCATCTTCGAGGCTTACCATCCTTACTCCTCTTCCTCCTTTTCCTTCCTTATCAGGAGTTCTTCAACATGGTCTTTTATCTCATCATCTGGTAGTTTCCTATATTTTCTATCTTTTGCATCGATTATTGCGATTTCAACACTCTCGGGTGTGGTTTTACCTTCTGTTGCCTCGTATATTGCATCCAAGGCTAGGTTGATAGCTTCCTCTAGGTTTAGATCGTCGTGGTATTTCTTCTCGAATTCTTCCATTGCTATTGGTCTTCCGGCTCCTATTGCTGTTGCCTTATATTCTATTAGGGCCCCGCTGGGGTCTGTTTCGAAGAGTCTGCATCCCTTTCCATCGACTCCCCCTATGATTAGGGCTGTTCCGAATGGTCTCACACCACCGTGTTGGGTGTAGAGTTGTTTCATGTCACATATCTTCTTAGCTAGGCTCTCCACTCTTATGGGCTCATTGTATGTTATCCTATTTATCTGAGCTTCTAATCTGGCCTTTTCTATTATAGCCCTTGCATCAGCCACTAAACCTGAGGTAGCCGCGCCTATATGCTCGTCAATTTGGAATATCTTCTCTATTGATTTCGGTTCTACGAGTTTACTTGTGGGTCTTTTATCAACCGCTAACACTACACCATCTTTTGATTTAACACCTAGTGATGTTGTGCCTCTTTTAACAGCCTCCCTCGCATATTCCACCTGGAATAGCCTACCATCAGGGCTGAAAACTGTTATGGCCCGATCATATCCTGCGCTTTGAAGTGGTTGCATTTATATAACCTCTCATCCATTTTTTGTGAATATAGGATAAAAGTGAATTTTGTATCATCTTTTTCTTATTTAAGTTTAATAAACTTTTGTGTTGCTGAGCGTATTGTACCCGAGATTCCAATGGTGTGAAGAGCCACCCTTTTATTGTCATGTTGATATGTGGAAGATAGTGCGGCCCTCACTTTTTCTTCTTCTCCACGCTTACATCTTATTATACACTTCTGTTTGTAGTTTTCACCATCTTTTAGGGGCGTCCATGTCTTTATAAGCCATAGTTTGAATTTGCTTGTTTCACATTCTCCATGTAATCTGAGACATGCATTCCATATTATGGATACTATATCATTTTTTTCTAGTGGTTTTTCGCTTATGATTTCAACTGCAAGGTATCTTTGGGGTTCTCTTAAACTTGAGGGGAGGATCTTTAATCTCATTGGATCCTCCTATTTGATTATTTTTGCTCCTAGGATTATCATGGAATCCCTTTGTCTGTTAAATTCTATGATTGATCTTGGAATTGTTGATAGTGCATCTATGATCTCGTTTTCTTTCATGTTGATACATTTAAAAAGGGCTATCGTGTCCTTTGGTGTTCTGAGATCATAGGTTGATGTTGCGCTGCTGGTTATCACAATTGGGAAGTGGAATTTTCTGTGAAGTTTGATTATATCCCTGTAGTATTCGAATAGTCTGGTGCGCACTTTTAAATATGAGGTTATAATGTCCTTGATGTTTAATTCTATTGCTACATTGTTTTCTGCCGCGGCCCTTGCATGTACATGGTTTATCCCTGGGTCTCTCCTGTTTTGGTAAGGTCTTGATAGGATGTCGACTCTGATGTTCTCACAAGCTGCTCTGTTGATCTTTGGGTTTCCCCCTTCTACTATGATGATGTCTGCTGTTTTTCTGAATTTGTCCACTTTCCTCTTTAATTGCCTTGGAGTTTCCGCATTTATATTAACAGCTTTTATGATCTCAAAATCCTGAAAATCATCCTCTAACCTTTTGAGCGTCTCTTTGGACTCTTTGTAGGATTTGTCCGAGTATGTGATGGCTGCTCCACTATAACCTAGTCTTTGGGCTTCTTTGAGTAATTTCTGGTCTTCTTGGAAGTTTTCTCCTTGGATGTGGAGGTCATAAAATTTCATGTGATTAGTTTCTTGATGTTTTTTATAGCCACTTCTCGACGGGCTGGATAAGCTTCTATTTTAAGTTTTAAATGGATTGAATCTCCATGTTTTACTAGTTTCCATTCCCCATTATATGCTCCTTGTTTGTCCAATCTTAGGAATAGGTTGCCTGCTTCGTCAACATGCCTTTCAATGTCTAATTTTCCTAGTATGGGTTTTATCCTCTCTGTGAAATCTTTTATTGTTTTTTTGTCTGTTATTTTGCCTTTGAGGAGTGTTAGTGGGTTTCCATGGTGTCCTTCTAGTTTTTCTTTTTGGGGGGATGCTGTGGGTAGTATTTTCTTTAATGCTTTGATGACTTTTTCTTCGTCTTCTGTTCCATGGACCATTACCCTATAGGATATGTTATGTATCATCTTACCTTTTCAGCACCTTTTCCCTTGTTTCTAAGGCCTCTGTTCTTTTTACCTTCACTTGTAAGGCCTCTGAATGCTCTTCCTTTTTGTTCGCGGATCCAGTTTATCCTGGGGTCGTTTTTTATGTTGGGGTGGTGTGGGTCGACTAATATTATTTCGTAGTATTTGTATTTTCCGTCTTCCCATACCCAGTATGAGTTGAGGACTTCTAGGTTGGGGTATTTGCGGGCTACTCTTTCTTCTGCTATCCTTTTGAGGCTCTTTTTTGTTGTTATCTTCCTGACGCCCATCCTTTTGGGTCGTCTACCGCCTTTGAATCGGCTTTTTCTCATGCTCCCGCGCCTTACCCGCGTCCTCACGATTATGAATCCTTTTTTTGCCTTGTAACCGAGGGATCTTGCACGGTCGAGTCTGGTTGGTTTTTCTATTCTCTGGATCGCCTTTTGCCTTCTCCATTTAGGGACTCTTTCCCACATGAGTTCCCTTACATATGATTCATTTGGGGTTTTCCATGCTTTCCTAATATACTTGTACATTCTCTTCACCTTCATTTTTTTGTTCAGCCCTTAAGGGGCCACATCCAAATGGTGAATTGGGGGTGAATACCCTGCTTATAGTAGTCCTTGTTATTGTAAAATAAAAAGTAATAGAGTGGATTTTATAAGCTACCTTTATAAATACTTATCGCTTGGGTCTAGGATTATTCTTCGAGTACTTCGTAGAGTATTTTCATTGCCTTTGTGAATGGTGGGTTTCCTGATGTTAGGAGCACTACCCTTAGGACGTCTACTATTTCATCCTTTGTGACGCCGAATTCTTTTATGGCACTTTCTATCTGTTTTTTAACTGCTCTGTCATCGGATTTTGCTGCTGTTATGCCGAGGGCTATTAGTTTCTGCGTCTTATAATCTAGTACTTTTCCTGTGTATACTGCTTCGTTTAATTCGACTAGGGCCTTGTAGATTTCTGGGTAATCTTTCTTGGCATAAGCTACTCCCTTACCATAGAATATATCTTCTTTCATTTTTTCAGCACCTCAATGTTGTTATGTTGTTTTTTGTATTATTTATTCTTTTCTTCTGTACTATGGGTTTTCTCGGTTTCTTTGAACAATTCTGATATTCCTGCTATTGAGCCTAGGATCCCTGCTGTTTCGATTGGTAAGAGTATTTTTGTTGCTTGGCCATCTGCGATTTTTTCAAGGGCTTCTAGGTATTTTAATGCTATTATGTCGTTGGTTGGTTTGCCTTCGTGCATTGATTTGAATATTGTGAGTATGGCTTTTGCTTGTCCTTCTGCCAGGGCCACTTCCTTGTATTTTTCAGCGTCAGCGACTTTTTTTATGGCCTCTGCTTTACCTTCAGCTTCTAGTATGGCTGCTTGTTTGTCTCCTTCGGCTTTTTTGATCTCTGATTGTTTGTACCCTTCCGCTTCTAGTATGGCTGCTCTTTTCATCCTCTCTGCTTTCATCTGTTTTGACATGGCTTCTACGATGTCTTTTGGGGGTTCTATTCGTTGTATTTCCACGCGGACTACTCTTGTACCCCATCTGTCGGTTGCTTCATCTAATACTTTTCTTAGTTGGGCGTTTATCATTTCTCTAGATGTTAATGTTTCATCTAATTCTAGGTCGCCTATTATGTTTCTGAGGTTTGTTTGGGCGAGTTTCGTTACTGCTTGGTAGAAGTCAACTACGTTGTATACTGCGTTGAATGGGTCGACAACCTCATAGAATATTACGCAGTCAACCACTACTACTGTATTATCTTTTGTTATAACTTCTTGTGGTGGTACGTCAACGACTTGTTCTCGCATGTCAACTTTTTTTATGCTTTCAATGAAGGGTATTATCATGACGAGTCCGCTTTCAACTGTCCGCTGATATTTACCGAGTCTTTCGACAACACCCTTTTCATAGGGTCTTAAGATTTTTATGCTCTTATATGCTAATACAAGGAGCACTAATACTATTATTATGCTTAGAAGATCCATTATGGATCACCTCACACTATCCTTTTTTTCTACGATGAGTTTAACACCATCTATGGCCTTTATGGTGACTTTATCACCTTTTTTGATCTTATCATGGGATTTAGCGCGCCATTTCTCGCCATCGAATTTAACAAGGCCCTCATAGTCTTCAAAATCTTCTATAACAATTGCTGTTTGTCCTATCAGTCTGTCAGCAACGGCTCTTCTCTGAGGTTCCTTTGAGATCTTGGAGGCAAATGGCCTTGATATACCAAGCAAAACTGTGGAAACTACGAGGAATGTTATGAATTGAATTGTGAAGTTGAAACCAAAATAGCTGAGCGCCGCTGCAACGAATGCACCAACACCAAACCATAAAAGAAAAAAGCTTGTTGTAAGCATTTCACCAATAAGACACACAGCCCCTATTATAATCCAACTACCATAATCCATAATACTCCACCAATTGATAATTATGATCTCATGGTTATTAACCATTTCTAATAAACATCCTACCAAAAAAAATCGGGGGGATGGAAATTGGATGAAATCCTACAGAAGGCTCGAAAAATTCTTCGGCTTCGTACCGGAAATATTCAAAGTTCTAGAAGATGAACCACAAACCCTAAAAGTATACTATGATAAAATGGAGAATATAATATCCAATGATGCACTCCCACTAGTTACAAAGGAACTTATAGGAGTTGGGGCTGCAGCGGCCCTTGGCTCAGAACATTGCCTCAAAACACATATTAAAGTTGCAAAGCGCCTTGGAGCGTCCAAAGATGAAATATTATTAGCAATCCTTATAAGGGCTAGCATGGCCGAGTCAACAGCACTTTCAAAATCCTTGAGAACATTCAAAGAGGAAATATTATGAAATTCATCCACCTAATATTGAAGAATCCCTTCAGGAACAAGATAAGGAGTACCCTGGCTATTATAGGGATAGCTATTGGGATTGCGACTATTGTCGCACTAGGTATAATAACAGAAGGACTTAAGGAGTCTACACAAGAAACTCTTAAAGCTGGTGGAGCGGATTTCACAATCGTGGAATCAAATGTATCAGACATGTTCCTAAGCACAATAGACGAGGACTACATCAACAAAGTGAATAATGTGGATGGTGTTAAAGAAGCTGTAGGAGTTTTAACATCAGTACAACCCATAGAGAATACCCCATATTTTGTAGTTATAGGAATAGACCCATCCAAGATAGCCTTAAGCCAGATAAAAATAACAGTAGGAAGAAGCATCAAAAAAGAGGACGAGATCATAATAGGGAAAGTAGCATCAGAGAAACTAAACAAGACAGTAGGGGATAAAATCAGCATAAAAGGGGAAGACTACAAAATAGTGGGCATATTCGAATCAGGGAACATACAAGAAGATGGTGGGGCTTTCATATCCCTCAAAAAACTCCAAGAGATAGAGGACAAAGAAAATAAAGTGACCATGATATATGTTAAAGCGGAAAAAAATGCGAACATTGAAAAAATTAGAAAACAAATAGAAGAGAAATATGGTGAAAATCTCACAACCATAGCATCACTCGAAGACTTGCAAAGCGTAGACCAGGGCCTTAAAACGGTTGACGCTGCAAGTTGGGCCATATCACTCCTAGCAGTGATCATAGGGGGTGTAGGTGTGGTTAACACGATGATAATGTCTGTTTTTGAACGTACAAGGGAGATTGGAGTCCTAAAGGCTGTTGGGTGGAAGAACAGGAGGATCCTCATGATGATATTGGGGGAGTCCCTAATCCTAACATTAATCGCAGCCATAGTAGGATCTGTGATGGGCGTGGCAGCCATACAGATACTCATCCACATTAACATGGGAGGATTCATAAAACCCGTTTACAGCTTAAGTATTTTCCTCAAAGCATTTATTGTCGCCATCTTTGTGGGTATACTTGGAGGATTCTACCCAGCATATAGGGCTACAAGACTAGAAGCCACAGAAGCCCTAAGATATGAATAAAAGTGAGAGAGATGATAATCAATATAAAAAACCTTAAAAAAACTTTTGATGATGGTAAGATAATTGCACTTGATGGTATAAACCTACAAGTAAAGAAAGGAGAATTCATTTCCATCATGGGCCCTTCAGGTTCTGGTAAATCAACATTACTCAACATGATAGGGGCATTAGATCGGCCTGACTCAGGGATAATAGAAGTTGCCGGGCGAAATTTGATGAAAGAGAAGGATCTGAGCAGTTTCAGAGCCCAGGAGATAGGGTTTATTTTCCAATTACACAATCTCATACCTAATCTTACAGTGCTTGAAAATGTTGAAATACCAATGTTCGAGGGCCCTTACAAAGATAGGATGGAGGAAAGGGCCATGGAATTGCTCGAGTACCTCGGACTTTCTGACAAGGTCAATAGGCTCCCTTCGGAGCTTTCTGGGGGTGAAAGGCAGAGGGTGGCTATTGCAAGGGCTCTTGCTAATGATCCGACCATAATATTGGCTGATGAGCCTACAGGATCCCTTGATTCGAAAACAGAAAAGAAGATATTAAAGAAACTTAAAGAGTTAAATAGGGATCATAATGTCACTATAGTGTTGGTGACTCATGATCCTCGGGTTGCCTCAATAGCCTCCAGAATCATAAAAATACTGGATGGAAAAATATTGGGGGGATAATAACTGTGAAATTGAATGTTGCTTGGTGTATAACTGGTGCAGGGGATAAGATCATAGAAACTTATGAGGTTATGAAGGACATCAAGGATATTTATGATGGCAGGGTTTTGATTAAAGTTTTTATTTCCAAGGCTGGAGATCAGGTAGTTAAATATTATGGGCTCTATCAGGATCTTGAAGCAAATTTTGACCAGAAATGGGTTGAAATCAGTGCTAATTCACCATTCCTTGCTGGTCAAGTACAGTTAGGTAAATATGATTTTCTTCTTATAGCACCTTGTACTTCGAATAGTGTTGCCAAGATATCACTTAGGATAGCGGACACTCTCATCACAAATGCGGCTATAATGGCGCAAAAAGCTGGAGTGCCAGTATATATCATGCCAACAGATTTCGAAGAGGGTAAAACGGAGACTAGATTACCAAATGGGAAGGTATTAACGCTTGAAATAAGGAAAGAGGATGTTGAACACGTTAAAAGATTATCTAGGATGGAGAACACCCACGTATTCAAGGATCCTGAGTATATTTATAAGATATTTGAAAGGTTGACCGGTGAGTAATTATTCAATAAGTTCTTGTATGGTGGCCTCGTAGGTGTAAAAGGTTTTATCATCCTCTTTTATGGTATCAAGTGAACCTGTCCCTCTGAAGTAGGCTTTTATTTCACCAGTATCAGCGATATTCATTGTTAGGGGTTCCATGTCCGTAAGTGACTCGAAGAATTCTATTATCTCTTCTATTTCACTTTTATCTGGGCTTTTGAATTTTATGGATAGTGTGCCCCTCTGTTTTTCCTTTATCTTAACTATATCCTGGTTGACTTCAAGTTTAGTGTTTGCGGTGAAAACTACTTTTTCCATAATATCCCTCTTATTTTCAAGGTTATCTTTTTTATGAGATTTAATTTTTGTGGTAGTATTATTATTATGAGTAGGATTCCGTTCATTAGGATTGAATAGTAGAGTTGTTCAATAGGGTTGGGTGGGGTTGAGAAATTGGTGAAAAGTGATGGTAGGGGTTCATAGAATGATGATGTTCCATCATTTATTACGAGTGCGCAGAACATGTTATTGGCGGTGTGGATGCCAATGGCTGTTTCAACACCATCCTCTAATACTGTGATAATTGCCGCTATTAGGGCGAAGATGAATGTGTCAATGAAGATGTTAAAATTACCCACGAGTGTTAGCTGGTTTCCCCAGTGTCCAATGGCAAATATTATAGAGGATATTATAATGGATAGTTGGGGTTTCTTCAAAGACAAGTTTAAGGCTTGTAGGATGTATCCTCTGAAGAAAATTTCTTCAAAGCCAGCTTGGAAAAAGATAGTTAAGCTTATAATAAAAAGTAGTGGATAAGTTGCCCTATCAAATGTGAATTTGAGGTTAGGATCTGGTAAACTGAAAATGAGAGATACTAAAAGCATTGAAAACCATACAACAAAACCTTTAAGGATCCTATACCATTTTATGCGTTCATGGGCTGTTATAACACTCTTAAAATCTCTCCTATGGATGAATACCATGCAGAAGAATAGGAACAGTATCAAGAATGCACTTACAATATTATAGGAGAGAAGATCCGCGAATCCTTGGAAGAATTTTCCTATTGGAGGATGTAAACCAGTAAGATCTGATAGGATGCTAATGATATCAAATAGGATGTAGATTGATACTAGACCTATGATTGCACCTATTGAGATGCCAGGATTTGTTAAAATGATGGTGAGTAGGTATCTCCACCAGTTATTTTTTCCTTCTCTTGCAAGTTGCAAAAATTTCATGAGCTCATATGTGGGGTGTAAGCCAATAAAAAAATTTTGTTATTCCACACTTCAAAATAAAACTTCGCCATACTATGGTTTGTTTCAGAATTTGTAGCCGATCTTCCTTAGGAATTGTTTTCTCTGGATTATATCTTCTTCTTTTTCTATTTTACGTGGGCTTTCACCATCTATTACTCCTATGATCCCTCTGCCCTGTTGCGTTTCAACTAGGAGTACTTGTACCGGGTTGGCTGTTGCGCAGAATATGTTAACAACTTCTGGAACATCTTTTATGCGTTGAAGCACGTTTATTGGGAAAGCATTTTTTAAGAGTATGAGGAATGAATGTCCAGCAGCTATATCGAGCATTTTGTCGGCTGCAAGTTCTTCCAATTCTTCATCATTACCTGCATGTCTTACAAGACAATCTCCTGATGCTTCTGCGAATGCGATCCCAAATTTTGCATGTGGCACGGTATTCACTATAGCCTCATAGAGGTCTTCCACGGTCTTTATAAAATGACTTTGACCAAGTATGAAATTTATATCCTCCTCAAATTTTAGTTCTACCACCTTTATCTCCATCTGATCTTCCCTCCAAGAACTTCTCACTTAGTAGGTTATGTGTTTATAGCCAAAATAATATTATCGGTTCTCTTTTTAAAGTGGATGACCACATATATCAAATTAACTTTAAATTATTTAAAGTAAACTTTAAATATTTGGTTGTTATTAAAATGGTAAAGGAGGTGAAAAAAAGCATGAAAACAGTAAACTTGATTATCTCAGTTTTCGTCGCTATCGCCATGATAAACACAGTATCAGCAGCCGAAGTTAACGGCCAAATCAAAGAAATCTACAATGAAACAAATGGAACATATACCACTCTGGACAATGCCATACCAGTCGAGAATGCAACCATAAGGATAAAATACAATGGAATAATCATAAATGAGACAAAAACCGACAAAAACGGCCAATATACCATCGGATTCACTCCCATGACAAACCCCCTAGAATTGGAAATATCATATCTCACTTACAAGAAGGCCACATACACCATCAATGGCCCTTGCACAATAAACCATACATTCATGCCAGACATTGCAATCATAAGTTCGGTGCCGGAAAAAGCGAAGATACTCGCATCATTAAACAATAGACGCATAATATACCATGATATGTGGAATCCCAGCTCCCAAGCCAATGATTGGATACTAGAATATGTGAATTTCGCATACCTTGACATGGCAATGCCAGGCACAGGCTGGGGCGACTCATGGTACCCATACCTTCTCAAAAGTCCAGCAAACAAAAATTATATGATAGCAGCAGCATTCGGCTACCCCACAGACACAGATACCGACCCCTATGGAGGCGACGGACTACACCTCCTCAAAGGAAATGATACCAATGACACACCAGACACCATAGAAAACACTTACATAGCAAGTTACTGGGCCCTTGCAACTGGAACAGCAGCAAAAGAAAACCTCGAAAACATGATAAAATACATCTACTACCTCCTCGGTGAAACAGACTACAACCCAGTTGAACATGGTGAAGGTCCAATAATGTCAAACCCGGACTGGGGATTATATCATCCTGATTATGGTGTGGCAGGCATCATTCCCACAAGAGATCAGATAAAAAATTGGATAGAAACAAATCCTGGACTGATACCACCCTATGACAGCCTAAAATGGATAGATCAAAATTATACAAGTTGGTCAAATGAACAACGCATGAACCTTTACAAAGAATTTGGAAGATGGTACAATCAGACAAAGAACATCACAGGACCATTCATTGTCGTGGTAAGCTACTCACCATCCCCAGTAGTTGATGCAATAATCAGGGAAGCTGAAAAAAATGGTAGAGCTATCTTCTGCCTATACCAGGGTGCAACTAATCCACCTATAACATCGTTCCTAGAAGAAATTGTAATTAGCAAAGCTCTTGGAAGAGACGTAAATGCAATAATATCATTATACTCTTGGTCTTTGAACTATCCCAACCTCCCTAATGGAGGTGCACTTCGAGAACTTACAATGATGAATATCCCAGTAATCAAAGGCGTGCAACTATATGACAATTCAAGTCTTACAAACCCCCTCGGAGCACAATATGAATGGACATGGCAAGTTACAATACCAAGCTTCGAAGGCGTATTTTCACCAATACTTGTATCATACACAGACACAAGTACATGGGATGAAATACCAATAGATCCAGGGGTTAAAAAGATAGTGGACATAGCTGATAAATGGGCGAAGCTAAAGGAAGTCGAAAACAGTGAAAAAAGATTGGCTATCATAGTATACAATTATCCACCTGGAAAGGATGGGCTCACAGCATCCTACCTAGACGTTTTCCAAAGTTTACACGATTTACTCATTAAACTCAAAGAAAATGGTTACACCACAGGAGACATACCATCCCCAGAAGAACTTTATGCACTATTAGTAGAATCTGGTAATAAAGGTACATGGGCAAAACCACTACTCGAACAATACATTTCAAAGCATAAGCCCATACTAGAAGAAAATGGACAACTCATAAGCCTTGAAACATACCTTAAATGGTTCAATGAACTCCCAGCGAAGCTAAGGGAAGAAGTTATCATGAAATGGGGAGAGCCACCCGGGGAACTGATGACAATAAACGAGACCATAGTAATCCCAGGGATAGTCCTAGGGAACATATTCATAGGTATACAGCCAAGCCGCGGATGGGAAGAAGTGCAGAATTACCATGAATCATACTTGCCACCACACCACCAATACATAGCATTCTACAAATGGATAGAAAAAACTTTCAAAGCAAACGCCATGATACATCTCGGAACCCACGGAACACTTGAATGGCTCCCAGGTCGGATGATAGGACTAACAGAGGAAGACTGGCCATTCCAACTCACAAACTTGCCAAACATTTACCCTTATATTGTCTCCAATCCCGGTGAGGGACTTGTGGCAAAGGACAGGAGCAACGCACTTATAATAGACCATATGACCCCTGCGATGGTCCAAGGTGGCCTCTACGGGGACCTCATCGAAATCCATGATCTCATACACCAATACAATAATGCATTGAAAGTTGGTAACCTACAAATACTCCCTGAACTTGAAAATGAGATAAAAACAAAGGCTTCAAAATTGGGCTTTAACATTTCAAGCGACTTTAAACAAGCTTTAGAAGAACTCCATCTTAGATTACATGAAATCGAAAATGACATAATACCCCTTGGACTCCACAGTCTCGGTAAGATTCTCAGTGGAGAAGAGCTTGTTGAAGAAGTTTTCACCATAGCATCTTCAAGGTCAGATTTCCTCGAAAATGTAAAAAAGAAACTATACCCTTCAATAGCATTAAGATATTCTGAAATGTCCAAGAACACATCTTACGAAAATGCTGTGGAAAATATCAAGGAAACAGCCAAAGAATGGATAAGAAATATAATAAATGGTATAATACCAGTGGAGATCGAAGCTAACGACTTGGAATTCATAAATGATACGATAAATAAAATCAGGGCAAATAGGGAATGGCAAAATCTATTAAATGCTCTCAGTGGCGGGTTTATAGAACCTGGATTGGCCGGAGACCCTGCATGGAATGATGTATTGCCAACAGGCGTTAACTTTTATGCTACTAACCCAAAGAAGATGCCAACAAAGGCTGCATGGGAAACTGCCAAGAAAATCGTGGATAAGTTACTCGCAGACTATTATAAGGCCCATGGAAAGTTCCCAGAGCTTGTAGGGATGGTCATGTGGGGTACTGAATTATTAAGGACTGACGGCATTGCAATAGCAGAATTCTTATACTTGCTCGGTGTGAAGCCTGATTGGAATCCTAATGGTGACTTGAAACCTGAACCTGTCCTTATGAGCCCATCAGAGCTTAAAATAGTCATTGATGGCATGGAAATACAAAGGCCTAGGATTGATGTTTTCGTAACTGCCGTCACAGGATACCAGGGTTGGATCGACTTGATGAACAGAGCCGTTGAACTCGCAGCTTCAGCCAATGACACCATAAATTATGTTAAAAAGCATTATGATGAGTGCCAGTCCCTTGACAGAGTATTCGGTCTTAGAGGACTTGTACTTGAAGGCACAGGGGTTTCAGATCTTCTACCCAACACTTCAAAATGGGAAGCGACAAGTGAACTCGCCGATGTTTATCTTTCCAGGGTTTCATATGCTTGGAAGTCAACACCTACTGGTATTAGTATACAGCAAAATAAAGGAACATTCCAGTATCTGCTTAAAAATATGGATCTTATGACACAGAATCTTGACAGTACTTGGCGTTTGCTCGACACAGACGACTACTATGACTGGTTTGGTGGAATGTTATTAGCCTCAAGGCAATTAGGTGGCAACCCAGAAACTTCACTCGTAGATATAAGGAACAAAAATACTATTGCCACAAGGAGCATCAAAGAAGAAATTGAATTGGAAATAAGGTCCCAGCTCCTTAATCCAAAATACATGGATTCTCTTCTTAGCTCTCCAAGTGGTTGGATGGAATATGCTTCAAGGTACAAAAATGCATTTGCAATAGCCGTGACCAGCAATTCTATAAGTCAACAATTATGGACGCAAATGGCTGAAAACCTTTTAACGCCAAGATTCAGCACCCCAGGACCCTATGGGGCGTTTGCTCTCCAATCAATGATCGCATGGGTGCTTGAAGCCAATAGACGTGGTATATGGACCCCTAGCAACAGTGGATTGGTAACACAACTTGTAGACAAGTACATAGGAATTGCAAATCAGTATGGTGTTGCTTGCTGCCATCATACTTGTGGTAATATTGTGTTTAATCAGTGGGTTGTGAGTGTTTCGTCATTGAATTCTGCGAGCCTTCAGAGGTTTGCGGGTGTGTTTGCAGCGGCTACTG
>JASFYN010000005.1 GCA_030055615.1 Methanothermobacter sp.
AACTACCAACCACCAACAAACCCACCCACCTACAGCGCAACAGGAACACTCACAAAAACAGCATACCTACAAACAGCCCAAAACATCAAAAAATACATGGAAACCAACAAAAGATCACCAAATTATGCTAGTACAAGCATTGGTAAAGTGAACTACCAAAGCCTAATCTACGCCTACAGCAGGATAATAAACTTCTACAATACCAATGGAAGACTGCCAAATTACGTGACAATAAAGAATGTTAGCATTGCAAGTGACCCGAACGGTAAAAAGGAAGTTAAGGTGTTAATTTACAGCGGCTATGACGCTTCAACAAATTGCGTGGAGGGTATAAAATATTGTCTAGATGCTGTTACACTCACTTCAGTGAAATTCACTTATGCTACGAGTACCGTTATAAATTCAAATATCCTTGCATCCTATGATGTTTTAGTGATGCCTGGGGGTACTTCTGGTTTAAGTTATTTGAGGAACCCGAATATCAGCGCTTCAGCGATCAAATCATTCGTGAGTAAGGGTGGAGGATACCTTGGAATATGTGCAGGTGCATATGCAGCTTCAATAGCTGTTGACGGATACTATAGTGGTTGGGGACTTGCAGATGTACGATGTAAAGCTGTAAAATATGATGGTAATCTGACTATTTCCATTACATCTGCTGGGGAGAGTATTTTAGGTCTCAGCGGAACCCAGACAATTTATCATTGCAATGGAGCTGCAATGTATGCTGTAGGAACAGTGACCAGTCTTGCCACCTATGCTGATAGTAAAACAGGGTACAAGGGGTATATTGCTGCTGTAGCAGATACTTATGGTTCTGGTAGGGTTATATTATGCGGACCTCATCCAGAATTAAGTCCAAGAATCCCTCAGATGGTTGTTCAGATGATAGCATGGCTTGCAAAGGTAACATAGGATTATTACTGTGGATTAATGCCAATAAAGAACACTTCAACCTCATTTGAGAAAGGGGGTCTATTAGGTCACGCAACCGTATAAACCCCCCCATTATATTAATTTTTTCTGAAAAGTTCATAGGATTGTTTTTATCCTCTTTTCAGGTTCTATTATAAAATTTTTGTTCAATCTAGCTTTTAAAGTGACTGGGATGATAATAACACCCATCCTAACAGACTTTTTAAAAGTTTCCGCAAACTTTGGGTCTATAATATTGTTTGGAGAAAATATCTTAGCCTTTCTCCTGAATATTAGGAATAGTATCGAGCTTTTAAATCCTAATTCTGTTGCTTTCATCAGTTCTTCAAGGTGGCGTTTACCTCGGCTAGTGGGAGCATCTGGGAATAATGCTCGATCACCCTTTAAAAGCGTGCAACCTTTAACCTCAAGGAGCATTTTCTCGTCATCACGGCTTAAAAGGAAATCTAATCTGCTCTTACCAAACTTATATTCCCTTTTAATCACCTTATAACCTTCTAATTCTTTGATGAATTGAGATTCAATAATTTCCATAGCTATATCATTATGTAAACCAGAATTTATAAGAACCCATTCACCATCCTTAAAAGCAGCTATAACATCAAAACGCGTCTTACGATCCCCACTAACCGGCATATACTTTAAAAGTAACTTATTCCCCGGGATCAGAAGATCCTCCAACCTTCCAGGATCTCTTAAATGAGCCTTAAACTTATAACCATCCTTATCAACTAATACAGTGAAACGATTAGGTCTCCCAAGAAAATCTGCTATAGTAAGATTTTTTATTTTCATACTCTATAATATTTACAAATCCCAAAAAAGATAAAAAATTTGTCTTCAAGATACAAATGATGAATATATAAGAGGTGGAAGTGATTGCATCCAAGGCCTAGTCCAATAGCAGCAGCCCTTTACACCCTCAGGGATCTCGACGTTAATGTTATAATCATACATGGGCCCACAGGATGTTGCTTCAGAACCGCCAGACTACTTGAAAATGATGGTGTCAGGGTTTTAACCACCGCAATGTCTGAAAATGATTTCATATTCGGAGCGCATGATAAACTCGAAAATACCTTGAAAAAAGTAGAGAAAATGTTCTCCCCAAAACTTGTAGGAGTAGTAGGAACTTGCGCGAGCATGATAATAGGCGAAGACCTTAAAGAGGCTGTCCAAAAGGCTAACATATCCGCAAAGGTGCTTACAGTAGAATCGCATGGGGGCTTTGGTGAAGGAGACAACACAGAGGGGGCTATAATCGTATTAGAAGAGGCTGCTAAATCCGGTCTAATAACTTGGGAGGAGGCTGAAAGACAGATAAAGATGCTTAAAAAGGCCACTGAGATAGAAAAAACCCGTGGAATGGCACAGGGAGAATATATAAAACCTTCCTATGGCGATGATAAAGATAAAGTCGCCATTAAACTCATAGAAAGTCTAAGAGATAATGAAAGGGTTGCCATGGTATTAAATGCAAAAAAGGAAACAGCCTACCTTTTCGCAGACATATTAAGACTACCCCAAATAAACCCTGAAACCCTAATAATAGCTAATCTCCGAGATGATATTGGACTCCCAAGGATAAGAAAACATGCACAGAATATAAAATCCGACCTCGAAAGAAATGGGATCAAAATCAATTATCTCACAGGCGGACTAGACGAATATCCCATCACAGGAGAAAGAGTAGGTAAAATCCTCAAGGAAGAAGAAGTCGAATTTGCTGTTATAAGTGGCGTGCCCCACGCAGTCCCCATCGAAAGATTAAATATTAGATCAGTAGCTGTGACCGACGGGCCAAGACTCGTCAAACCTTTAAAAGAACTAGGATATGATTATGTTGTCGCAGAACTTGATGCGCACGCCAAAACCCTCGGAGTAGACCATATAGTCCAATCAGACTTTGGTGAAAGTATAAGAAAAAATATAAAGGTGATCCAGAATGACTAAAACCGTTGGAATGATACTCTGCGGGGGATTTGGCAAACGCCTAAAACCCCTCACAGACAAAATACCAAAACCCCTCATAGAAATAAAAAAAGGTTACACCATACTCGACAAACAATTATTCGATTTCAAAAGTGCTAATATAAACAAAGTATACCTTCTAACAGGATTTCTCAGCGAAAAGATCGAAGAACGCTACGGCAACGAATACAAGGGCCTAAAGATAGAATATGTGAAAGAAGACGAACCCCTGGGGACATTAAACGCCATAAGACTGGGCATGGAAGCAATAGACGATGACAAGCAATGCGTGATAAGAAATGGCGACGTAGTCGCAGACTTAAACCTGAAAAAGATGATCCGCCTTGGAGAAAAATCCAATTATCCCCTCACAATATTCATAACAAAAATGCGATCACCCTATGGTATAGTAGAAATAAGCGGAGATAAAATAATCGACTTCAAAGAAAAACCACTACTAAACTATTACATAAACGCGGGCGTATATTTCGCCAAAGAACCCCTAGACTTCGGAGACTTCGAAACAGGGGACATAGAAAAGACCGTATTCCCAATGATGGCCAAAGAAAACAAACTAGGCTTCTACAAAGAAGATGGATTATTCTGGATGGCCATCGACACCTCCAAAGAACTCGAAGAAATAAGAAAAGAATACAAAAACAGGGAAGACAAACCATGGGGTTATGAAAAAATCCTCATAAACACAAACAAATACCTCACAAAAGAACTATTCATAAAAGAAGATTACAGAACATCATTCCACTACCACACAAAAAAAGATGAAACAATGTACATAATAAAAGGCTCAGGATACATCGAATTCGAAAACAAAAAAGAATACTTCAGCAAAAACGACATAATACGCATCAAACCAAAAACACCACACTCCATAGTAGCAATGGAAAACACCCTACTACAAGAAGTCTCAACACCCCACCCAAAAGACACCATAAGAATAAAAGACTACTACGACAGATGGTAATACACAATGATAACAATAATAGACTATGGCAGCGGAAACCTAAGAAGCATAAAAAACGCCCTAACAAAAGTAGGAGGCCAAGTAAAAATCACCAAAGATAAAAAACAAATAAAAGAAGCAGAAACAATAATACTCCCAGGAGTAGGGGCCTTCGGCAAAGCCATGAAAAACCTCAAAAACTACAAAAACATCATAATCAGACACATAGAAAATGATAAACCATTCTTGGGCATCTGCCTAGGACTACAACTCCTTCTCACAAAAAGTGAAGAAAGTCCCAACATCCAAGGACTAAACATAATACCAGGAGAAGTCACCAGGATACCACCCCTAGGAAAAGTACCCCACATGGGCTGGAACCAACTAAACATAAAAAAGAACTGCCCAATACTAGAAGGCCTAGAAGACGAATACTTCTACTTCGTGCACTCATACCACGCCAAACCAAAAGAAAAAAAGGTTATAGCAGCCACAACAGACTACCAC
Source organism: Methanothermobacter sp. (assembly GCA_030055615.1). Taxonomy (NCBI): domain Archaea; kingdom Methanobacteriati; phylum Methanobacteriota; class Methanobacteria; order Methanobacteriales; family Methanobacteriaceae; genus Methanothermobacter; species Methanothermobacter sp. Next base: position 4,376 of record JASFYN010000005.1, read on the forward strand.
ATAAAAATGGCCGCAGTTTTATGGAAAGACAACATATTCGCCACACAATTCCACCCAGAAAAAAGCGGGAAAGCCGGCCTAAAAATACTTAAAAATTTCGTCAAACTCTCAAAATAGTGATTATAATGGACATAGAAGGATTTGCAAGACGCAACATAAACCAGAAAGGATTAAAGAACATCCTAGCAGAACGAATATTAGAATTCAAAGACATTGACAAAGGAACAGCATTAAAATTGGCAGAGGCTGTTATAGAAGAAGTTAACCACACCCTCAAAATAGAAAAAGAAGAAGACAAACTCCTAAAAGAGATTATAAAATTCCCTAAAGCAGGGATAACCATGGGCGAAATGGGAGTAGGCTCCAGAGGGGCAGGCGACTTCTTCGTCCACCGGAAAATAGCAGACATAGTCGCCAGCACAAACACAAAAGCATATATAACACCAACAGCTCAAGACGACGGCGGAGTTGTGAAAACACCCATAAAAAAAGACACAATTTATATCACAACCGCAGTTGATGGCATACATTCACGCCTCAGCGAATACCCATTCCTTGGCGGATTCCACGTTACAAGAGCCGCACTAAGAGATGTCTGCGTCATGGGATCCCGACCACTCGCCATCCTAAGCGACCTACACCTTGCAGATGACGGTGACGTGGGCAAACTATTAGATTTCACAGCAGGTGTTGCAACTGTCTCAGAACTAGTAAATGTTCCCATCGTCGCAGGTAGCACACTACGCGTCGGAGGAGACATGGTACTAGGCGACCGACTAGTAAGTGCAGTAGGGGCCATAGGAGTATCAGAACACCCACCCACCGCCAGAAAAAGAGCAGAACCAGGAGACACCATACTACTAACAGAAGGGTCAGGTGGAGGTACCATAACAACTACTGCAATCTATCATGGATTATTCGACGTAGTATGGGAGACAATGGACATAAATTTCATAAAAGCCTCAGAAGCCCTCATAGAAGCTAACATACTAGGAGAAATCCACGCCATGACAGACGTAACCAACGGAGGACTACGAGGAGACGCCCATGAAATCTCATCAACCACAGGAGTAGGCCTAGAATTCTATGAAGATAAAATCATGGCCATGATAAACCCCAAAGTCCTTAAAATGCTCAGAAAACTCGACATAGACCCCTTAGGGGTATCAATCGACTCACTAATGATAATAGCACCCAAAGAAATTTCAGACACCATAAAAGACATAATAGAAAGCGTCAATGTCAAAATAGATGAAATAGGCAAAGTAACAGATACCGGAAAGCCCATTCTCATCAGCGAAGATGGAGAAACCAAACTAGAACCCGCTTTTAGAGAAGCAGCATATACCAAGATAAAAAAAGTAGTGGGCGAAACCACCCCAGAAGACTTTGACAAAATGAAAAAAAGAGTAGAAAAGGCAACATCTAAGGCCATAGAAAAAAAGAGGAAAGTAGTGGAGGCCATACGAAGTGGAAGATAAAGGTTTCCTATACACATTAGATGCAATACTTGCAATTACCATGCTTTTAATAATAACAGCCTCCCTAACACATTTTTTAACATTAGAACATTATCTCCCATCAGAATATAGGAACTATAATGCTGTGGATATCATGGACCTTATGGCAACCTATGAAACAGAAAATGGCACAATCCTTGAAATGATCAGCCACGAATTCAACTCCCATCAAAACCATGAAGAAGCTATAAAAGAAGCTAATATGATAGCAAGTGAATTTTTAAATTCAAAATTTCCGAACATAAAATATAATCTAACAATATATAATGGCCTCGAGTCAATTACGATAGCCTCAAATGCTGACATGGCAAAAGCAGATAACATAAACTCCGCCACAAAAAACTATAACAATTATACATTCCAGCTGTACATATGGTAGACACCTAGTTAAAAAGTATTCCATTACTCCTAGTATTTGATGACATTTTATCACCTAAACATCATAATTTCTTCATCATATAATAATAGCGAATGGAAAGGGCATTCTATGATGTGTATCGAAAAATTATCATAGATTATGTGTGACCTTCATAATTGAATTGCAAAAAATGTGCACGCAAAATTCCCAACTTTGTCACAATTGAAATAAAATAGAATATTTAATTACATTTCAATCCCATTTTGGTCTGATTTTAATTCTGCAGCTTCTATGATAAGCGGTTCATCCCTTCCAATTTCAATCCCATTTTGGTCTGATTTTAATATAAGATCAAGGTATCGGATATAAACGATGAACTAAATTTCAATCCCATTTTGGTCTGATTTTAATGGAACCAGAAGGGTTATAAGGTTCCAAGGTATGATGAATTTCAATCCCATTTTGGTCTGATTTTAATCTACTACTTAGAAGAACATACCCCGAGCTCACACATTTCAATCCCATTTTGGTCTGATTTTAATTGGTTAAAGACCTTGATCTAAGCCCACTCGTTGGCAATTTCAATCCCATTTTGGTCTGATTTTAATAAAAAAACCCTCGAAAAATGCAAAATGTTTAAAAAATATTTCAATCCCATTTTGGTCTGATTTTAATATTCTATGAACTCTACTGTAACATGTATCTCCCTCGATTTCAATCCCATTTTGGTCTGATTTTAATCCTTTGGAGAAACAGAAGAAAATAAATAAGATCAATTTCAATCCCATTTTGGTCTGATTTTAATACTATTGGGACTTCTGCACCAGCCCCTACAACCATTGATTTCAATCCCATTTTGGTCTGATTTTAATTCAGTACTGCTCCCGTAATCCCTGTTTGTGTATGATTGATTTCAATCCCATTTTGGTCTGATTTTAATTCTAAGTCAGCGTATGCTACGTCCTCAACGCTTGTTATATTTCAATCCCATTTTGGTCTGATTTTAATGAAAACGGGGCCACATTACAAAAAGTTGAGAAAACAGATTTCAATCCCATTTTGGTCTGATTTTAATGTTTCAAGGTATTCTTTAACTTCCTCTTCGAGTTTTTCATTTCAATCCCATTTTGGTCTGATTTTAATCAGCCTTCTCTAACTCCTCCGCAAGTTTCCCAGCCCCATTTCAATCCCATTTTGGTCTGATTTTAATTTATCATAGAAGCTGCAGATGCTGCTGAGGAGTGTATTTCAATCCCATTTTGGTCTGATTTTAATCCACTTCTATTAGCCCATATTTTTCGTGCAAATATATTTCAATCCCATTTTGGTCTGATTTTAATCATGCAGGGCAGATCACATCTCCACCTTGCAGGTAAATTTCAATCCCATTTTGGTCTGATTTTAATACCCTCCTCAGATTCTAAGATCCATGATGGTACACTATTTCAATCCCATTTTGGTCTGATTTTAATTTTTTGGGCTTTGATGATGATACGCTTGTATCATTTGATTTCAATCCCATTTTGGTCTGATTTTAATACTAAACATGATAGCATTTGAAGATGAAAGAGAAGATATTTCAATCCCATTTTGGTCTGATTTTAATCAGAATCCCTATTCAGAATATTCCTACCAGTCGATGATTTCAATCCCATTTTGGTCTGATTTTAATATTCTATGAACTCTACTGTAACATGTATCTCCCTCGATTTCAATCCCATTTTGGTCTGATTTTAATCCTTTGGAGAAACAGAAGAAAATAAATAAGATCAATTTCAATCCCATTTTGGTCTGATTTTAATACTATTGGGACTTCTGCACCAGCCCCTACAACCATTGATTTCAATCCCATTTTGGTCTGATTTTAATTCAGTACTGCTCCCGTAATCCCTGTTTGTGTATGATTGATTTCAATCCCATTTTGGTCTGATTTTAATTCTAAGTCAGCGTATGCTACGTCCTCAACGCTTGTTATATTTCAATCCCATTTTGGTCTGATTTTAATGAAAACGGGGCCACATTACAAAAAGTTGAGAAAACAGATTTCAATCCCATTTTGGTCTGATTTTAATATGAGACCCTGGGATATTCCAGATCGACGGATGAATATTTCAATCCCATTTTGGTCTGATTTTAATTCTTTTCATGCGCTCGTTTCCCCACCTGAGCCCTTACATTTCAATCCCATTTTGGTCTGATTTTAATAAACCCTGATAGGCTGAATGGTGCTTCAAGGTCTTTTATTTCAATCCCATTTTGGTCTGATTTTAATCGTTGTGCAAGTGCATATTCTCAAGAATTTCAAAGTATTTCAATCCCATTTTGGTCTGATTTTAATGATAAAAAAGTGCACGACGAAATTCACAGAATGTTAAATTTCAATCCCATTTTGGTCTGATTTTAATCTTAAAAGCCCCGAATGGGGATACTGTTAAGAGATATTTCAATCCCATTTTGGTCTGATTTTAATGTGGTCATGGGCGGTGCTTGATATGTGGATTGCGAATTTCAATCCCATTTTGGTCTGATTTTAATCTATTTCACAGAAGACATGTGCCTGCCACTACTTGATATTTCAATCCCATTTTGGTCTGATTTTAATGTTAACTTTTCTGAGCATGTTTATTTTCTCTTTTCATTTCAATCCCATTTTGGTCTGATTTTAATAGGGAGAATATAATCAAAGGATTCAAGAATGAGCAATATTTCAATCCCATTTTGGTCTGATTTTAATCGGATCAGCCGTGAAAGTCAGCCACCTCGCACAAATATTTCAATCCCATTTTGGTCTGATTTTAATCAGCAAATTCAACAAAAGTGGGCTTCAAAGCATACAATTTCAATCCCATTTTGGTCTGATTTTAATCCTCTTGGCATTTTCTATTATCTCTTGTTCGATGTTGATTTCAATCCCATTTTGGTCTGATTTTAATAGCATGTCTTTGTGTTCTCTGTGTCTGTTATAGAGCCATTTCAATCCCATTTTGGTCTGATTTTAATGGGTGGGTGGTATTGTTTTCTTGTTATTTGGGTTTTTTTATTTCAATCCCATTTTGGTCTGATTTTAATCATTTGACGTTTCCACTCCAATATTCTTAGCACACCCAATTTCAATCCCATTTTGGTCTGATTTTAATATCCTCGACACGATACCAGTATGGGCGTTGCTCACATTTCAATCCCATTTTGGTCTGATTTTAATTTATCATACTTGTGACATAGTGTATAGTGTCCATTACATTTCAATCCCATTTTGGTCTGATTTTAATGTGGGCTTCAGAGAATGCAAATTAGGAGACATCTTCGATGATCCAGTGTAATTTCAATCCCATTTTGGTCTGATTTTAATATTCGTGGTGTCTTCACAACATTATCGTCTGCTATGAATTTCAATCCCATTTTGGTCTGATTTTAATATTAATGGTGAAAATGCGAAACGTAACACCCTATACAATTTCAATCCCATTTTGGTCTGATTTTAATAGGGCGGTTTTTTTCTTGTTTTTGTTTTGTTCTTTTTCTTGTTGTTTTTATTTAATGTTTTGTGTCGGCGATCCTTAATAATGCAATCCATTTATAAAGATAGACGACCGGTCGAAAAAGCTTTAAATTTTTGGAAAGTGTAGTATAGGCACTTGATTTTAATAAAATACGCTAAATACAGGAAAAATTAAAATTCACAGTCATGAAGACTTCTAAAAACAAAAAAAAGAAGTAATAATACAAAAATAATAATAAATAATACGAATTTTAAGGGGATAAACGACACGAAAAGAACACTTAAAATACGATAAAAATGAAATAAAATGGATTTTAACAATGTTAAAAACATTTTTGTAGGATCTAGCATTCCCACCAATTTTAGGTCTTATATAATGAAAATGTACCTTAATCAACATTTAAATAATTTGTAAAAAATGGGGAAAATTTTAAACTGGGGTGTGGATATACCATAAGAACCCCCATATTGAGAATATTACAAGAATAAGTCCAGTGAGCTTTGTTTGGATTTGTCACTCTCAAATAGGGAATTCACACCAAATTCTAGTATGTTGATTCTCTGCATAAGATATGGGTCTATGGGATATCTTCCAGCTAGTTCCTTTGATATTTCCAAATATTTTATGACGGAACCCTTTGATACTGTTAGTACAAGGTTTCCACCACATTTGCATTTTCCTGTGAGTGGTATTCGCCTGTATTTCCGGTTACATCTCGTGCATCGTACTTTCTGCTTTGTGAATGCCCGAATGTTCCCCATCATATCTGGTAGGAAATGTGAAAGTAAAACACCCTCCACTACCTTCCGCTGATCCACAGCCCTTATCTTCTCTGCAAGTTTGATCTGAGAATCAACCTTTTCTTTCATTGTGGGTAGCATCTTATATAGACAAGTTTTAGGCCCTGAATTAATGTTTGAAGTGTCATGGGAAAACATTAACCCTTTGTATTGTTTTGGTGTGCCGAGGCGTTTTTTGACATTATCAATTAGGCTTGTAACCTTTGATGGTTTGGCGTATTCTAATGTTTTTTCATAGAATGCTAGTGGTAATGAATCCATTGTGTCAATGTTATGTGATTCGTCATCAATTTCTTCAGGGTCTATCCTCGATGATAGGACGAGTGGTGCGTCCATACTCCCTCCTCTACTACTTGGGAGGTATGTCTTAGAGAAATTGAGCAGAGCATCTAGTAGTAGTATTATGGCGTCCTCGTCACTGTCACAGTTTCTCCTCTTGGCTGAATGGAAGTAGGGATGTGCATAACATGCTGATGCTTCAGTGAAGCCTATTATCCTCCCTAGGACTCCTGCAGAGGTGTGGGGTGCCAATCCAATTACTAGGTGACCGATTAAATCTTCCTGTTTTTTGACGTTATAGAATCTTTCGAGGCCGTAGAATTTTTCTAGGAGGTCATCAACGAATGATGCGACTTTCATGAGGTAATCCGCGCATTCTTTTGATATTACTACGTCTTGGACTTTTAGTTCTACTATTTGATCTTCATCTTGTAAGAGTTTACCTTGGAAGTCTGTCTTGTATCCTAATTCTTTTAGTTTTTCTATGGTTACACCGATCTCTGAGGGTTTGAAGTGGGTGAGTGGAAGGTCTGTGGAATCGTGCCTTATTGTGGCATCTTTGAAGGTGAAAACCTCATTTTTGGCTCTTAAAACGCCTTTTTCTAGTGGTTCTGGGAATTTGTCGCGGGATATCATCCCTTCGACTCCTTTTATTTCTTCGAGTTTGCGGATTCCCATGCTTTCGGTGGCGTTCTTTAAAAGTTGCATGAGGTTTATGGATCTTTTGCTTGGTTTGCCTATTTCTGTCTTTTCACCACATTTTGGACACTTTGATTGCATGAAGCTTATTTTGCATTTGGGACATTTCGCGCGGCCTATTTCTACTCTGATGTTTCCTTTTTTAGCTGCGTCGATGATGTTACGTCGGCTGCCGCCATGTTTACCTATTGGGAATAATACGTGGGGTGCTGGGCGCATTTTCCTTTCTTTGCTTTTTTCGGGCCTTCCGACGCGGGCTCCGATATAAGTAGGGGCTTTTTTCATGATTTTAACAGGGGATATTTTGTTTATTGCTTTGATAGGATCTTTTTCATCCTCTAAAGGCTCTTTTAGGGTGTTTAGTAGGGCGTATGCGTCATTGGCTCCTATTATAACCTTGTTTTTTCTAAGTTTATGTGGGACTCCTAATATTTCTAGTATTCTCTTTGGTGGTGCTAATGGCAATTTTAGTTTACTTTTTTCTTTTTTTCCGTTTTTTAGCCATTTTTGGAGGTTTTTAAGATCTTTTGTTGTGACATCGTGGTAGAAGTAGGTGTAGCGTGGATGTAATGGCACATCATATTCTAAGGAGATTTTGAATGCTTCTTTTGCATTTATTTTTATCCTATTCCACTGTCCTTTGAATTTTTTAAGGTTTAATGGATCCTCTTTGGCATTATATGTTTTTGAATTGAGGATTGATTGGACCCACCATTCTTCGCACCATGCTGCGGGCATTAATACGTGGTTGTTTCTTAAGAATTCTCCGACGGCTACTAGCATGTCGCCTAGGAATAGTATTTCTTCCAATTCTGGTTTGATTTTTTTGGCTTCTTCGATTGTTTCAATTTTGATTACGTCCCCGTTTTTGAGTTTGACTATTGGTCCTTCGATTGTGTCCACTGGTACGACGCAGTTGCCTTTTCCTGGTCTTTCAATTTTCATTTGTGTTCCTACTGCTAGGAATTCTAGAAGTTCCATTGTGGCGGGGTTCACGCCCATGGCGGCTAACCCTGTGTTCCTTGACCGACCATATCTTAGTCTGAAGGCCCCTTTTTCCGATGGGCATCCGAGGACCGGTCTTCCACCGATTATATCCTCTATGTATTTGCTGTCGGCCTTTATGGTGATTTCATCCTTTTTATCGGATTTTAAGGTTTTTGAGAATTCTTCCAGCCAATCCCATCCTTCGAGTTTCAGTTGCTTGGCGTATTTAAGTACCTTGGGGGCTTTTTGTATGACTCCTTCAACCATTGCAAGTAGTGCCCCTCCACGGATGTGATTGGTTTCTACACGCTTAAGGTCCCTGTGTGAAACTTCTATTTTGTCTGTTGGCTCTCCTGTGACTTCTACTGGGATATTCCCAGCGGCTAGTCTTACTTCATCTGGGGTTGGTGAATATTGTAGGTTTGTCACTTCAGATTCGTATAATTCTACTTCTTCAACATAACGTTCTATTTCCCTTTCGGTAGGCTTGTAACGATCTAATCCTATCTTTATCCTTATATAATCTGCTATTAGAACTGCTAATGCTGATGCTGTCCCCCCAGCGCTTCTTATAGGCCCTGCGAAGTATACTGCTAGGTAATTTGATTCATCGAAATTGTTTTTGATAGTTACTTTGGCGATTCCTTCAAGGGGTGCTGCTACCACGCCTTCTGTTAATATTGCAAGGGCTGTTCTAAGGGCCTGATCCGCGAGTTCTTGCCTCTTGGACCATAATCTGTCCTCGTCTGTTTCATCTATCTGCTGGGATGCTATTTCAGCAGCTATCTTAAACGCTATCTCCTCTCTACTATGTTTTTTTTCTAAGGATTTTATCCTCTGCGCAACGCCCTCAGGTCCTACTAGTCCTTCAACCCTTTCTGCAAGGTCCTTTGCAAGGGGTATTTCAGGTTCTATTGAAGCATCTAGACCCTTGGCCCTGGCCTTTCTGGCTATATCATAAAGTTTATTTGTCTCCTTTTCTAATTCATTAAAATACTCCATCATAATCATAACCTTAAAAAAATGATTACACTCATTTTGATCCTTGGAACTAAATAATATATTATAGTATAGATGATATAAAATTTCACAAAAGGAGATTATGGGGTGATCACCAAATGGCTAAAAAGGATAAAAAGACGCTTCCACCCAGTGGTGCCGGGCTTGTAAGATACTTTGAGGAAGAGACAAAGGGTCCTAAACTCACACCAGAACAAGTAGTTGCAATGAGTATAATACTAGCCGTATTCTGTTTACTACTCAGGTTCTCAGGTTAAACCCTGGTGATGTGATGGCAATCCACCCCATTGAATTCAGATACGGCACGCCTGAAATGAAAAGGGTGTGGGACGCTGAAAACAAACTCCAAAAAATGCTAGATGTGGAAGCGGCTATAGCTGAAGCGGAAGCCAGCCTAGGAATCATACCAGAGTACGCAGCGGAAGAAATAAAAAGAAAAGCCAGCACAAAATTCGTGAAACTTGAAAGAGTGAACCAAATCGAAAAAGAGACAAAGCATGACATCGCAGCACTAATAAAAGCACTAGCAGAACAATGTGAAAATGACGCAGGAGAATACATCCATTTCGGAGCCACATCAAATGATATAATAGACACAACAAATTCTCTACTCTTTAAAGAATCCATAAAAATCTTAAAAGAAAAAATCATTAAATTAATAAAAATCCTCTTGAAATTGGCTGATGAAAACAAAAAAAGGGTTTGTATTGGCCGAACCCATGGCCAACATGCGCTACCCACAACCTATGGTATGAAATTCGCCCTCTGGGCTGATGAAATGCACAGAAACCTCGAAAGGTTAAAATCGGCCGAAAAGAGATTATGTGTAAGTATGGTGACCGGGGCGGTGGGCACCACGGCAGCTTTGGGCGAAGACGGGTTGAAAGTGCATTTGAAAGTCGCCGAATTACTCGACCTGGAACCGGCTTTAATATCGAATCAAGTCATCCAAAGGGATAACCACGCTGAATTCATCATGGTATTAGCTAATATTGCAACAACCCTTGATAAAATAGCCTTAGAAATCCGTAACCTTCAGAGGACGGAGATCATGGAAGTGGGTGAGAAATTCGACCCTGAAAAACAAGTTGGCAGCAGCACAATGCCCCACAAGATGAACCCGATAACTGCAGAACGCATATGTGGCCTGGCAAGGGTTATACGCTCACATGTGATAACTGCACTTGAGAATAATTTGCTTTGGCATGAGAGGGATCTTACCAACTCATCCCCAGAACGCATAATATTCCCAGAATCATGCATATTAACAGACTATCTTCTACAGATAACCATAAATTTAATAGAGAACCTTGTGTTCTTTGATGAGAATATAGAAAAGAACCTTAAACTTACAGATGGTCTTATAATGGCAGAAAGATTAATGGCTGAATTGGCTAAGAGGGGTATGGGAAGGCAAACAGCATACAAGATCGTGAGGGAATGTGCAATAAAAGCCAGACAAGAAAGAGTACCCCTTATAAAAGTTGCGGGAGAGCAAAGTGAAATATTGGAATATTTAAGTTGGGAGGAACTCGAAAATATTATGAACCCTCACACATACCTAGGATCCGCCATTAAGATAGTTGAAAACGTGCTTAAAAAATCAAGAGAATGGTTCTAGGATCCCCCCAGACTCTATTAGTGGTTCTTATCCATTTTTTTAACTGGTGGAGTGTATGATCTCAGAAGTAATGATAGTGACACAACTGTGACTGAACTTAGTGCCATCGCAAGACCTGCGAATTCAGGCCTAAATGTTAATTTGAATGCTGGATAAAGGATGCCAGCAGCTACTGGTATGAGGATCATATTATATGCAAATGCCCAGAAGATGTTCCATTTGACGCGTGAGACGACTTTACGGGCTAATTGTACGGCTGCAGGAACATCAACTGGATCATCCTTTACCAGTACGATATCCGCTGCTTCTATTGCAACATCTGTGCCACTTCCAATGGCAATTCCAACATCAGCTGCTGCAAGGGCTGGAGCATCATTTATACCGTCACCAACAAATGCTACAGTACCATTCTCACGCATCTTGGAAACTATATTAACCTTATCCTCCGGTAAGACCTGTGAGAGTACTCTATCTATTCCTAACTTCTCTGCCACGGTTTTTGCTGTTATAGGATTATCCCCAGTTACCATAACAGCTTCTAAACCCATTTCCCTAATAGCATTTATAGCTTTTAGGGAATTTTCTTTTATTTTATCCGAAACTGCGATGACCCCCAAAAGCTCTTGATCCCTGCCAACTAATACTATGGTTTTACCCTCTTCTTGTAATTTTGATATTATATCACTATTGTCTATGGATATTTTGTTGTCCTTGAACAAACTTATATTACCTACTAGTATCCTTTGGGAATTGGCGGATCCTATTAAGCCCTTTCCAGGGATTGACTTGAGTTCATGAACTTTGATAAGGGGTATGTTTTTCGCTTTTGAAACTATTGCTTTGGCTATTGGATGTCTCGAATTGGCTTCAATACTAGCAGCCAATTGTATGATATCCCTTTCATCGCCTTTGAGGGGTATTATATCTGTGACGTATGGCTTGCCTTCGGTGAGTGTCCCTGTTTTGTCAAATAGCACTTTTGTTATTTTTTCAGAAACTTCTAGTATTTCGCCCTTTTTGATGAGAATACCAAGTTCTGCACCTCGACCTATGCCCACGGTAACTGCTGTTGGTGTTGCGAGTCCAAGGGCGCATGGACATGCCACTACCAATGTTGATATAAAGGCAGTTAAAGAAAATAATAGTCCCATACCCTTAAGGTACCAGAATATGAAAGCCGTGAAGGCTATTATTAGAACTGTAGGTATAAAATATGAAACAGCCTTGTCAGCTATTCTCTGTAAAGGTGGTTTAGATCCTTGAGCTTCCTCTACCAATCTTATAATTTTTGCCAGGAATGTTTCCTCTCCTGTATGGGTTGTTCGGATTTTTATGATACCATCAGTGTTAATAGTGCCCGCCACTACATCTTTTCCCTTATCTTTAAACACTGGAATGGGTTCTCCTGTTACCATTGACTCATCAATGTGTGCTTGTCCTTCAATGATAATACCATCTGCTGGTATCCTATCCCCAGTTTTCACGATTAATATATCATCCTCTTTTAGGGTTTCCACTGGAACTTCTATTTCCTTATCATCTTTGAGTAGGGTTGCGGTCTCTGGTTGGAGTTCTAACAATTTTTTGATAGCTTCTGATGTTTTACCCTTAGCCTTTGCCTCAAGGTATCTTCCAAGTGTTAAGAAGGCTGCTAACATTAAAGCTGTTTCATAGAATATGAAATTTTGTGAGAGTATATTAAATGTGCCTAGTAAGCTGGAGATGAATGCTACTCCGATACCCATGGAGTACATAACATCCATATTAAGTGTTTTAGCCTGGAGTGAACGTATCGCGGCATTGAATATGGGATAACTTACATATAAAAACGGTAAAATCGATATTAGAAGCATGATATAATTCATGAAGGGAAATGTTATCTTGAGGTACATTATGAGCATGAGAGGGATCGAAACTCCCAAACCTACCATTATCCTCTTCTTTTTGGATTTAAGATCCTTTGAAAGCTTTTCATCAACTAGTTCCCCTTTAGTGCCAAGAAATTGGTATCCAAGTCCCTCTATGACCCTCTTGATATCCTCTATAGATATTAGATCCTTGTTATATTCTATGTATGCTGTTTCAGCTCCCAGGTTTACTGTGGCATCTATTATACCCTCAAGTTGTTCTAATCTTGATTCTATTGTCTTGGCGCACATTGCACAAGTCATGCCACCTACTTTAACCTGAATTTTATCATTTAAAACCTGATACCCATTCTCTTTTATTACTTGTTCTATGTCTTTAATCCCAATTTTCTTAGGATCATATTCTATAGTGGCCTTTGCTGTTGCAAAATTTACATTAACCTCTTTGACACCATCAATTTGTTTAAGTGCTTCTTCTATTCTCAGAGCGCATCCTGCGCAGCTCATCCCACCTATCCTAATATTAACCTTCATGATACCCCTAGAAGATTTTTGAGTATTTTACCGTCTTTTACTACGAGGAGTATGTTGTCAGGGTCTGCGAGACTTTTTATGTTTTCAAGGGGATTCTCTTTTACCACGATAATATCTGCAAATTTGCCCTTATCGAGGCTCCCTATCCTATCATCCCATCCAATACACTCCGCCGCTTTTAAAGTGGCAGATTCCAAAATCTCAGATGGTTCCATCCCTATATCGTACAAGTATGAAAGTTCTCTGAGGTTTTGCCCATGCTCTACAACTCCCGAGTCAGTGCCCATGACCAATTGGACTCCTTCCTCATAAGCGGTCTCTATATTCTCTTTATGAACCTTCGCAACTTCTATAGCATCCTTTCTACTGTAACTTGGAATTTCACTTTTCTTGGCTTTCTTGGCAAGCTCTGCCGTCACAAGGAGTGTTGGCACGAGATAAACTCCATTATCCCTCATTTCGGCCGCTGTTCTCTTGTCAATGTATGTTCCATGTTCTATCGAATCTATACCAACTTTTATACAATTTTTTATACCTTCCAGTCCGTGTGCATGGGCCATTGTCTTTTTACCCTTGAAATGAGCCTCCTCTACTATAACCTTTAACTCTTTCTTGGTGAATTGAATGTCATCAGGTTTATCATTAGCGCTCATAACCCCACCAGTGGCCATGACCTTTATAACATCCGCCCCAGCCCTTAAAACTTCCCTAGTCTTTTTCCTCACTTCTGATGGGCCATCACATATGCCACTGGGCAATCCCGGATATTTAAGTTCGATATTTAGGCCTGATTTCATGTGAAAATCGAAATGTCCGCCTGTTATTGAAAGGGGGACTACACTTATCTGCATTCTCGGCGCCGGTACTATACCCTTCTGTGAGGCGAGTTTAACTCCAAAATCCGCCATACCAGCATCCCTTATAGTGGTGACTCCTGTGTTGATGGTTGCGCGCATATTATTGATAGCATTATAAAAATAGAGCGATAATGGCGTTTCTATCCTATCCTCTAATTTAAAGCCTTTCTCCATGATATGTACATGGGCATCTATAAACCCTGGGAGGATAAAATAATCATCTGCATCGATTACATGGGCCCCAGTTTCATGTTGGGTTGAAATAGACTCAATTATACCATCTTTTACCAATATAGAACCCCTAAAATGATCATGTACCTTTAAATCTACTATTTCACCAGTAATTATTAGTTCATCCATAAAAGAACACCAATACTCTCTATGTTTATCATATGTATATGGGGTTTTGCATAGCTAATCCTTTCAATGAAGCATTTACTTTGGGGCGGTTCTTATAATACCAGAATGCCCATCAACTTCAACTTCCATGGAATTCTTTATGATTTTCATAACATCCTTTTCCGGCTGATCTACTAGGGGTATACCAGCCATTATAGCCCCAGTGGCTATTATAGGCTCCGCATTTTTGCAGATGATCGCAGCTGGCGCTTTCCCATTCTTCGCTAATTGGAAGATCACATATGAGCCCACAGTAGATCCCTTACCCCCAGGGATTATGAGGATCCTGCCTTTCAAGCTTTCACCATATAAAGGATGTCGAGGGTCTATTATAGTCCCTGTTTTAGGGTCCACGCCACCAAGGAAACTTAAAGGTTCGTTGGATATAAGGGCCTTACCACGGCCTATACCTTCTGACAAAACCCTACATTTTATATCCATTTTAAAAACCCTATATTTCTTTTTTCATGATCTCTCGGAGTACTGATGTTCCATAAGATCCTTTCGGTATTGAAAATTCCACAATTAAACCATCAGCAGCTGCTTCGACTTTAGCATCCCATAATTTGAATCTTATGGGTCTGCGGATACCATGACTTCCTAATTGGGGCATTTTATCACACTTAAAAAGGTCTAAGGTTATCCCCTCTTCCTCGAGGACTCTCTTTTCGATTTCACCTATTTTACCAGTGGCAAGGGGGACCTTGCTACCATATAATGGCGCTGTTGGATGGGCCTCAAACCCTTTTATCATTTCATCCAATTTTCTAGGTTCCTGATCATGTATGATGCGTTGTTGGTTGTCAACTATAATATCCCCTTCTATATATTTATTGATACCAAATTTTGCACGTTCACTTACAACCTTGTTAAATAGATATGATTGGTATGCATGAACGAACATTCTTTTCAAAGGCTTTGGTAATGTTTGTATTGCACGGGCATAGGACTCCTCAGTAAGGTCCCCTTTTCTTTTCTTTTCTTTTATAAGTGTTTTGAGCATCATGCGCTCGTATCTCATGCTGGGTGGCATCATCTCATATGCCTTTTCCAACCTTCCATTATCGTATGCTTTTCTCGCTTCCTTTATATCCTCTGGTTCATCCTCATAAGGATTTCCAATATATAAGTCCACAGCACCTTTAAGGTCTCCGAATATTATGGCTTTGCCTACTAGATGTGTATTAGCCCTTGGGGTGCCAAAACGTTGCCATCCATAATAATTGGGCACTCCAATTTCTAACAGTTCTTTGAGAGTGTTCTCTGCTTCTTCTTTTGCAGAAGACTTCACGCCCCTTATCTTTATACGGAATCTGTTACCGATTAATTGTCCCATTCTTAACTTCTTCTGGTGTCGGGTTATTTTGAGGAATTTAACGTTATGTAATTTTTCATCTAATCCCTTGATTTCTTCTGGGTCTATGTTGCTTATGCATATCCATTGTCTTGTGACTGCCATTTTATCTTTCATCCCTGCGAAGCCCATCCTCCAACGTGGCAAACTTAACTCCCTTGCAATGTCTAATAAAACATCTAATGTTGTTCTACCCTTTTTCTCCATCCAAATCCACGTGTTAGGTCCTTGACCACTTGGTTGGATAAGTGGGATTTCCTCCACATAAAAATCTTCATATTTTACTCTAATCTCGCCACCCGTACCCGTACCCTTGGTTACATAAGTTTCCGCGTTTAACATTTCTCACCCTACTTTATCTCTATTTTCTGAAGAGCTTTTGGCATTCTTCTGGTGATAATGCCCATAATTACCATTAAAAGGACGATTTGACTTTTCCCTGGAAAAATACTTACATCCAAAAAAAGTTTGGGAGGGTTAAAGGCCAATTATCAGCTCAGGAGAGGCCATTTTTATATATAACCTGATCCATGACATGTAGGACATGTTTTCACTATCAGTGTCCCATTTTCGTCGGTATAGTCGATGTACCCATTCCCACTACAAGTGGGACATGCATGCCTTTGATTTGGATTATTTCCTTGGTCTGAAGAATTCGTTCCTTGGCTTGAATTACTTTCCTGGCCTGGACCACTTGTCCCTTGACTTGAATTGCCCCCCTTGTCACCCACTTGGTCAGTTGGGACAGATTTGTTTGTATCTATGCTGCTTTTATTGAATGTTATATTGTTCTGATCGGGTACTTGGAAAAATGTATATCCAACAGCCAGCCCAGCTAAAATTACCAAGCCGATGATCAAATATTCTGTTTTCATTTGGATCCCTTCCCTTCAAAAAAACCTTTATGATTACGTTTATTACATTTAGTATGGAAATATTTAACTGCTTCGGCTTGTAAGACCAATCATATTAATAGAACAATTTTCAAGAACAAAACTTAAAACCTTTTTAAGAATTCTCAGTGAAAGTCCCGCCAATGATCTTGGAAAGGAAAGTTCATTCGCACATTTTTCAAAACTAGCGAATAAAGAATTGATGATCTCTATATTCCTTTACTTGCCAAAGTGTGGATCAATGATGTCTTTCATCGGCTAGAATAAAATTTTATGAATGTTTAATTATGTGGGAAAAATTTATATAGCACATTTTCAGAGAGTTATGATGTAATCCTAAGGAAAGGGTGTAAAAAAATGAAAAAGTTTTTATTACTTGCAATCATGTTCTTCATTTTAATGAACGGTGTTCATGGCGCTGATCTTTCCTATACTGAGATTTCTGTAGCCTCTAAGTTAATTGAAAATTATGGTTCTTCTAATGGTAAAATACCGAACGGAATTATCCTAAATAATAAAAACATTTCCATGAATGATTACCTCTATGCAGCGGCGACTACAACAATAAACTTAAACACTAACCAGAAAAAGACAATAAAAACCAACAACTACCAACCACCAACAAACCCACCCACCTACAGCGCAACAGGAACACTCACAAAAACAGCATACCTACAAACAGCCCAAAACATCAAAAAATACATGGAAACCAACAAAAGATCACCAAATTATGTCAGCACAAGCATTGGTAAAGTGAACTACCAAAGCCTAATCTACGCCTACAGCAGGATAATAAACTTCTACAATACCAATGGAAGACTGCCAAATTCTATAAAAGTCATTGGACTCACAAATTCAGTAAATACCACAAATGTTACAAACAGTAATACTATAGTCATCGGCAGGACAACATATGGTGCAGTTGTGCGTGAAGGCCCTTATGGGAACCGCAATTCCCCTGATAAGGTGGTTTTTATAGTGGGTGTGCATCCTTTAGAGTCACAATCCCACAATGCGGTTATCGAGGCTATAAGGACCTTAAACAGATCTCTTAACAAATGTTACTACATTTATAGGGTGAATGTTACAATGGATGCGTCTGATTATGAGAAGGGTAGGCTCAATGGCGAATTATTAGCTAACCAATATGTAGTCCCTGATGTGAAAAAGATGTTACCAAAACTAGTAATTGATGTTCACTCAAATAGGGGCAATTATTTCGTGAAAAAGTTCTTATTTGTCCCCTATAATTCCACAGAAGCCAATAGAATAGCCAACATGATAAAAGATAAAGCAAGTTGGTTAACAATTTACGCTCCACCCACATCAAGCAGCGCTGCATCTGTTACCATACCTTTAATGAAGGCAGGCATACCATCGATAATATATGAAACATATGCCTGTGAACCATACATCCAAACATTCCAACAGGCCACGCAGATTGTTTCAATAATAGATAGCCTAGTCCTTTAAGTTATAAGAAGACCTTAAGATTAAAAAAAGGATAGGGTGTTTCGCTGAAAAGATCATAGAATCATCCAATTTAATAAGATAGATTCTTCCACTATAAATAACTTCAACTTTTTATCTTCTGTCAACTATCCTCCTCGGTCTTCCCCTTATCTTGTAAAATTCTAATTCCCCAGGACTTTTAAAATCAAATAGTATCTCAAATGTGCCATCTAAATAAGTGTGGTAAAGTTCTTTTTTTTCTCTGAAAAATCTTCTGAGAAAGTTTTCTTTTATGAGTTCCCTATCACATTCTTCTATTTCTTTGCATTCGATTGACACATGCATTGTAACGGGCCCTTCATCTTCGTCACCATATAGGAATGCTTCATATTCTCCAGTGAGATATTCCATGTTTTCCCTCTGGAATACTGCTGCTTCGACATCAACCTTATTGAATGGATGCCCAGCCACCCATACTGTCTCAGCTTCCCTCTCAGGGCTCATTATACGCATATGTGTTCTTCCACATTTGCATTTATCCCTCGATATCACAACCGTGGTATCCTCAGTGTCATAATTTAAAAGTAGAATTCCTGTCTTCTCCCCTACAGGGAGGAGTGTTGTGAGGACTATCCTCCCACACTCACCGTCCTCGACAAAATCTTTAAAGCGTGGATCATACACATCCAAGTGTACAAGATCCTCCGGAACATGTAAACCATTCTTTTCTGCACATTCACCACACATCGTCCCCTCAGTACTGCCATAAGTGTTAAATATATCAACATCCCAGATCTCCTCTAGATATTCCCTCGCTTCTGGCGCGAAGCTTTCACCACCCACAACCAAACGTTCTATACTGGATTCACTAGGATCCAGACCATGATCCTCCATCCTCCTGGCAAGCCTTAAAAGCTTGAATATACTTGCAACTATACTCGTTGGCTTATAATTTTCTATTATACGTACTGGAAATGTGCATTTACCTTCTGGGATTATTGTCATGCCAATCTTATGCGCTGCAAGGGTCATTGTATTGGCACCAACATTCATCCCATAGGATGCGCATATAACAACTCTATCCATGGCATCGAAACCTTGGGATACAAAAGCCCTCGCATACTTTTCCGCATAACGTTGCCAATCATCCCATGTTAAAAAGAAGGATTTTGGACGCCCACTTGTACCGCTTGTTTCATGTATTGTAAATATATTCTCCCATGAAGTAGCCTTGAACTCGAACCTTTCAGTTTCGGGAGGTTGATTCTCCCTTACGGTTCCCCCATTTATGATTGGTAATTCCCTGAGATCTTCATGCGACCTTATATCTGAAGGTTTTATTTTATGTTCTTGAAACCATTTGCTATAGAACGGAACGTTTTCATATGCGTATCTGATGGTGTATTGGATGCGTTCTTCTACTATCGCATCAATATCATCACGATCCATTGTTTCAATTTCAGGGTTAAAATAGGATACCATGAAAATCACACAAAATGTTATAAAGTTTATGCCCTGACCGGGACTTGAACCCGGGTGATAGGATCCGCAATCCTACGTGATATCCACTACACTATCAGGGCCCACACAAAGATAGATATAATAACACATTATTAATATTATTTTCCCCAGGAGAAGAGGATAAATTCACAACATATATTATTTTGTATATTAACACCTCTTCAGAACAATCCATGCATGATCCAATTAAACCTCAAGAAAAAGTGTTTTTGCCAGTCAAAGGAAATAACTGAGTTCTAATTTCATCCAATACCCACTAAATCGGGGGGTAACCTTTATATAGTTGTTTTGTTTTATAGGCTCATTATGGTGTTACCATGAAAAGAGCATTATATTTGGGTGTTTTTTTGGCATTTCTACTAGTGCTGACCAACAGCGCCTCGGCGGGCCAATTA
>JASFYN010000006.1 GCA_030055615.1 Methanothermobacter sp.
CCCATGAAGAGTCACCATACATGGGCTTAGATGTTTTCGAGGGTAAAGTAGTTGACATGAAAGAAGCTGGAGTACTAGAACCACACAGAGTCAAAAAACAAGCCATACAATCAGCAGCAGAAGCAGCGGAAATGATACTAAGAATCGATGACATGATAGCTGCAAAAGGCTTTGAAGTTTCAAAGAAGGAATCTGAAGAAAGTGGAATGGAAGGCATGGGTGGAATGCCACCTATGTAATATTATTTTTTTAAAAAAATCATATTTATCATGATTAATCAGTAAAGTTTATATAGTGGGTGCAACCTAAAAAAAACAATGAACAAAAAAAAAACACAAAATGGTGGCAAAAAAATGTCCGAAGATACCACTGTTCTCCTAGAAGAAAAAAGGGTCTTCAAACCCAACTACAAAGTGGTGGAAGAAGCCCACATAAAAAACTGGGAGGCAGAGTTAGAAAAAGGAAAAAACATAGAAAAATACTGGGCAGAAAAAGCCAAAGAACTCGAATGGTTCCAGAAATGGGATAAAGTCCTCGACGACAGCAACAAACCATTCTACAAATGGTTCGTCAACGGCAAAATAAACATGACCTACAACGCAGTAGACAGATGGATACATACCTCCAAAAGAAACCAAGTAGCAATACTCTACGTAAACGAAAGAGGAGACGAGGAAAAACTAACATATTATGAATTATACCGCCAGGTAAACAAAATGGCCAACGCACTCAAAAGCCTAGGAATAAAAAAAGGAGACGTCGTCGCACTATACATGCCAATGTGCCCAGAAGCAGTCATAACAATGCTAGCATGCGCAAAAATAGGAGCACCCCACACAGTAATCTACTCAGGACTTAGTGTAGGAGCACTAGTAGAAAGAGTAAACGACGCAAAAGCCAAGATAATAGTCACAGCAGATGGAACATACAGACGAGGAAAAGTCATAGAACTCAAAAAAATAGTCGACGAAGCAGTCCTACGCTGTCCCACAGTCCAAACAACAGTCATCCTAGAACACACAGGGATACCAATAGAACTATCAGACATAAGCGGAAAAGAAGTCCTATACAACAGCATAATCGAAGGAGAGGACAGCAAATGCGAACCAGAGATAATGGACTCTGAAGACCCACTCTTCATACTCTACACTTCAGGTACAACAGGCAAACCCAAAGGCGTAGTCCACACAACAGGAGGCTACATGGTAGGCGTCTCAACCACCACAAAAATGGTATTCGACATACACGACGACGACATATTCTGGTGCACAGCAGACATAGGATGGATCACAGGCCACAGCTACATCGTATATGGACCACTGCTCGTAGGCACAACCACAGTAGTATACGAAGGCGCTCCAGACTATCCAGACCCAGGAGTATGGTGGAAAATAATAGAAGAATATGGCATAACAAAATTTTACACAGCACCCACAGCAATAAGACACCTAATGAGATTCGGCGACAAATACCCCAGACTCTACGACCTCTCCAGCCTCAAAATACTAGGAAGCGTCGGAGAACCAATAAACCCAGAAGCATGGATATGGTACTACAAGAACATCGGCAGAGAAAAATGTCCAATAATGGACACATGGTGGCAGACCGAAACAGGAATGCACCTCATATCGCCACTACCAGTAACACCACTAAAACCAGGATCCGTAACAAAACCACTCCCAGGAATAGAAGCAGAAATCGTTGACAAAGACGGGAAACCAGTACCACCCGGAAAAGGAGGCCATCTCGTAATCAAAACACCATGGCCCGCAATGCTAAGAACCCTATACAAGGACGAGAAACGCTACATCGAAACCTACTGGGAAAACATACCAGGAGGCGTGTACACTACAGGTGACATGGCCCGGATGGACGAAGACGGTTACATATGGATACAAGGACGATCAGACGACGTGCTAAACATAGCAGGACACAGAATAGGGACTGCAGAGGTCGAATCAGCTTTCGTATCTCACCCAGCAGTTGCTGAGGCAGCAGTAATAGGAAAATCAGACCCGGTCAAAGGGGAAGTTATCAAAGCATTCCTCATACTCAAAAAAGGCTATAATTTAAGCACCGCTTTGATAGAGGATCTTAAGAAACATGTAAGACACGAACTAGGACCAGTAGCAGTTATCGGGGAAATGGTCCAAGTTGATAAACTCCCAAAAACCAGAAGTGGTAAAATAATGAGGAGGATACTCCGGGCCAAAGAAGAAGGGCTAGAACTAGGAGACACCTCCACACTAGAAGAATAAAAAAAAGGTGAAAAAAACATGGGACAAGAAACCGTTACTATAGTCGATAAAACGGCGAACCCAGCCCCACTAGGACTGCTGGGCTTTGGTATGACCACAGTTTTGTTAAATGTACATAACGCTGGGCTAATACCCCTAACGAGCATGATACTCGCCATGGGTTTTGCCTATGGTGGAATAGCCCAAATACTAGCATGTGCAATGGAATATAAGAAGGGTAACACATTCGCAACCCTAGCCTTCGGATCTTATGGACTATTCTGGTGGTCACTAGTATTCCTATTAATGGTTCCACAGATGACAATCCTTAAGACTATGGGTACACCAGTCCAAGCTGCCGATCCAGCATCACTTGCAGCATACCTATTCATGTGGGGATTATTCACACTACTAATGTTTATAGCAACCTTAAGGTTAAACAGGGGCCTGCAAGTGATATTCATAAGCCTCGCGATATTGTTCTTCCTGCTTACAATCGGTGAACTAACTGGATCCAAACTAGTAACAATGATAGCAGGATATGAGGGCATATTCACAGGTGCAAGTGCAATATATGTCGGTCTGGGCGAAGTTATAAACGAGGTTTATGGGAGGGACATCGTACCACTTTAATCCTCTCATTTTTTTATCTTAGAGGAGTCCCCATTTTTTCTTGAATGCCAACTTTTCTTCGTTGGTCATCCAATGGCTACCGTCACAGAATGGTTTATTCTCTGATAATCCACAACGGCATAATGTAATCCTATTTCGAACTTCATACTGGTAACCATCACTTGACTCTATGGGTATACCACCTCTAACCCATAATGGACCTTCACATTTTTTCTGTTTATCATGTATTACAACAATGGATTTCTCAAACTCTTTTTCATAGGCTTTGGCAGTATCCTTGGACCATAATACAAGTCTACCTGAAGGGCAGATCGTAGCTTCCTCTATTGCCGTTTTAATACTTTCAGGATCCCCTTTTTTTATCAGCTTTCGTATACCACCAGCACGCATGCAAAAACGTGAATGGTCGCAGAGTTCCGGTAAATCTGTTAATCTGACCCCTTTACCCTCAAATGTAAGAGCACGTAAAATATAAGGATCTCTACTCGCAGTTTCGGTACCATCAAAATCTATAATTGAGTGAGTACCATCACAGTAGGGCTTATCATTGGATCCACCACACCTACAGAGAAAATAGGTCTCCTTGGGGGAATATTCACCCTTTTCTATAATGTCAATGGTATGTCCTTCCTCGTCAGTTACTATTTCACCATCATATAAGGGTATTCCACCCATGACAAAATATGGGCCGTCCTTTAATACTTTTATCCTAGGTTTCATTAGTTGCACTCCTGCGCCTGGCCAAGGCAGCGAATATACCTATAAAACATAATATAGCAAACACTGAAAAGGCAATATGAGTGCTTCTTAGTAACAGATTGAAATTTGAAGGTTCTATTTTCACCCTTCCGAGGATTAGGGCGAATATTAACGTTACTATACCTATACTGAAGCTTTGACCGATAAGTCTCATTGTGCTCACTGTAGCAGATGCAATACCAAAATATTTCCTTTCTACTGAACTCATAATAGCATTAGTGTTAGGCGAAGAGAACAAACCAAATCCTATCCCAAGGATCGCAAGTGAAATAAATATCATCCAGAGTGGTGTGAGGGCGTTAATGAAAGTTAAGCTGAAAAGTGCGACTGATATTATAGCCATGCCCAGAGCTGCGAGCTTTTGGGGGTTGAATTTGTCTGAGGCTCTTCCAGCCACTGGAGCCACAAGGGCCATTAAAACTGGTTGAGTTACCAATATGAGGCCAGCTATATTTGGTGTTAAGCCTTTTATGTATTGTAGGTAATAGCTTAAAAGTAGTGAAACGCCAAAGGTTGCACTATAATTGATTAGAGCCGCTAGACTGGAAAAGGTGAATGTGAAATTCCTAAATAATTTCAAGTTAAACACGGGACTTGGATTATTCAATTCTATCCAGAGAAATAGTGAAGCCATTAAAATACTCCCTATGAGCAATATATAGGCTGTTTTGTCAGGTAATATGGAAAATCCATATATTAACAGGAAGAGGAATGTACTATAGGATATTGAACCTCCAAGGTCGAATGTTTCCCCCTTTGCATCAGCCCACTCTTCACGGATCCTTGACATTATAAACACTACAATTAAGGTTATAGGGATTGTTACAAGGAATAGACTCCTCCATCCAACATAATGTGTCAGGGCGCCTCCAAGAACTGGTCCGAGGGATAGGCCAACATATACTGCTGCCGTGTTGATACCGATAACTTTACCCCTTTCCATTGGTGGGTAAACCCTTGTGAGGATAGCTAAACCTGTTACGAACATCATTGCAGAGCCCACACCCTGCAATAATCTGAATATTATGAGTAATATGGCATTTGGGGCTAATGCGGAAAGTAGAGATGATATAAAGAATATGATATTTCCATAAATGAATATTTTTTTCATGCCCTTGATCTCGGACATTCTTCCAAATGGGACCGCGAACATTGCAGCTGCCAAGAGATAAGCTGTAGGGATCCAAGTCTGTAATATAGCATCTATCTGGAATTCCCTGCCAATAACTGGCAAGGCCACGTTAATTGAAGAACCCATAAATGGTGTTAAGAATGATGAAAGTGTTGCCGCTAATAAAACATAAAGTTTCAAGGACTTTTCCATGGGATTTCACACTCCCCCTATTAAAATGATTATTGTTTTTTGATTAATCTTCTGATGTTCCAATAATCTCCGTGGATAATAACATAATTACTGTCTATTTAAATATATGTTATGCAAAAGAAAAAAATGATAAAATTTATAAAGAGTGGACTGGCACTTCCATCCCAGCTATTTTAACACCAGTAAGTGCTGAAGTTTCAAGGTTAAGCGCCCTAAGATCATCTTTTTCAAGTTTTCTGACATCAGTGTTACCTGCCTGTTGTGTTAACATGCAAAGTTCTTCTGTCATCGCCTCAATGTATCTTGCAACCCGTTTACCACCCTCAACATAATCTAATCTTTTCCTGAATAAAGGATCTTGGGTTGCGATGCCCTTGCGACAAGTTCCAGCATAACACATTTGACAGACTCTACATCCAATGGCTACAAGTGCTGCTGTTCCAATATATACAGCGTCTGCTCCTAATGCTATGGCCTTCGCAACATCGGCTCCACTCCTTATACCACCAGCTGCTACAAGACTCACTTCTTCGCGGAGGTTAACCTCCTTAAGGGCTTCATCAGCTTCTACTATCGCTGCTATAGTGGGTATACCAGCATGTTCTGTCACAACATCGGGTCCGGCACCTGTACCCCCTTGCATGCCATCAACCACAACTATATCAGCCCCTGCCTTGGCAGCTATCTTAACATCATCCCTTACTCGTCCAGAAGTGAACTTGACCATTATCGGCACTTTCCAATCAGTTATTTCCCTAAGTTGTGATATCTTCATGCTAAGATCTTCCGGACCGACTATATCCATGTGCCTTGCAGGGCTTAAGGCATCAGTACCCTCTGGTATCATCCTTATCCTTGATACCTCCCCTGTAACCTTCTCTCCTAATAAGTGTCCACCCATACCAGCCTTCGCACCTTGGCCTATTTTGATCTCGATAGCCTCTGAATTGTTGAGGTAAGCTGCTGACACCCCAAATCTGCCAGATGCATATTGTACAATAAGTTTTGAAGCATATTTTCTCTCTTCTGGTAACATGCCACCTTCACCAGTGTTTGTGGCTGTCCCTGCGAGCGTGGCTCCCATGGCCAATGCTATCTTGGCTTCTTTGCTAATGGCCCCGAATGACATTGCAGCTATCATTATTGGGGTGTCAAGTTCTAGTGGGTTTTCCGCGTACCTATCCCCTAATATGACCTTTGTGTTGCATGGTTCCCTGTATTTGTCTATGGGTGGTCTTGAAACTTGTGCAGGTACTATGACGAGATCATCAAATGTTGGTATTCTGCGGAGTGCGCCGCATCCTCTAACCTTGTAGGTGCCCTCTTCTGATTTTCGCTTTATTTCGGTGAGATCTGTTAATGACCATACATTTCTCCTATCCTCTGCAACCGCATTTACTTCTATGGCATTACTAGGGCACATTTCCTCGCATATACGGCATCCTACACAATTTTCATGCCTTATTGGGTGTGGTTCCCCGTTTATTATCTCATAGACTTCGTGCGGACAATTATTATAACATGAGAAGCAGCTTTTGCATTGTTCTTCATCCCTGTTATCGCAGAGATACCAGCAACACCCTGGCCTGTTGAAGTTTCTTTTACATATTTCAGCTTTTCTTTCAACTTTGAATGGCATTATGATCCTCCCATTGCTTTGAATATTGGACAGGCTGAATATTTCGTCCCAGCCGCCTTCACAACATCTTCAATGTGTTCTGTAAGTTTGGGGGTGGGTTTCCATGGGTTCTGAGCGTCCTTGTCAACTACTAGAACCTTATCAATTATTCCCTCTGTTAGTGCATATGATAATAGTGCGGTTACAACTCCACCATCTTGTCCCTTGAACATTGGGGCTTTGGCTGATAGTACTTTGATATAATTTCCCAGGGGTTCTTTTGCGGTTTCATGGCTTATGATGTTGTCTGGTACATAAGTTCTTGGGCAGGCTATGTAGCATGCGTTACAAGCTGGTGGACATTCTCCTCTTATTTCTGGTTTTCTGTCCTCTATTTTTATGATTTCCTCTGGACATGAGAGTAAGCATGCTCCACATAATACACAAGCCCCTATATCTATAACATCTCCTTTGAGGTCTTTGAATTGATAATCGGTTACTTCCTCGAGGTATTCTGTCTCTGGCATTACTCTCCAGTACATTACTGGTCTTGCAACTTTTTCTCTTCCTTTGATTTCCTTTAAATTCTTTTCTTTTTTCCTTTTGGCTAAACTTTGAAGTAATTCGAATCCTTGATCATCTATTGGCCTAGTTTTGATGTATTTATTTTTTTCAGCTGCTTTGATAAGCTCCAGTCCTTTTTCTGTTCTTATGATTATGGTTGACCATCCTCTGGGTGAGCCTACTGAACCTATTGATATATCGGCTTGTTCTGCTGTATAATCCATGCAAATTTGGCAACTTTTACGCATGGCCATTTTTAATTCCTTTAAAGGCACTGATATTATATCTCCACTGTTTAAATGGAATTTAGCGGATCCACCTTCTATTCTACATTGTATTATCTCTTTTAGGCTTATTCCTTTCTCTTTTAGGAGTTTTTTAAGGTATCTGTAGGAGAAGTTTTCCATGCAGAATAATCCTATCTTTAATGTGACTGGGAATTCTTTTATGAAGGATTCATAGTCTTTCATGAGGGTTGCTGCTGTTATTTGACAGGGGGTGCCGACCATGCCAATTTTATCCATTTATCCTTCCTCCACTTCTTTACCATAGAATGGCCTTCTACTCCTCGGCACTATCTTCTTGAACTTGTCATATTCGGTATTTTCTAATTTAAAGCCACTATCTCCTAATATTTTCTCCAATTCTACTTTTTCTTTTTCTGTTATCTTTTTTATCTTCGCATTTTTGCCTAGGCTTTCTGCTTCTCCCCTAAAATAGATTTTTCCGCGTATAATTGATTCACCAGCATCTTTTCCAAGGTCTCCTAAGACTATTATCTGGCCTCCCATCATGTAGAGTCCTGTCATGAAACCTGAGTCTCCCCCGATGATTATGGTTCCATTTTTCATTATTTCTCCTGTCCTTGAACCGGCATCTTCTTTTACGATGACCGTGCCACCATATATGCCTTGGCCTACACCGTCACCTGCTGATCCATGGATTGTAATTTTGCCACGGGTCATGTTATCTGCTGGGAACCATCCAGCGTTCCCTTTTATTTCTATCTTGGGGCCGTGTATCATTGTACCGGCGAAGTATCCTGCGGATCCGTCTATGATCACTTCAACGTCTCCTGTTAGGCCTGCTGCAAGGTAGTGCATTGCATTTGGGTTTTCTATGATTATCCTGTCATGTTCTTTTGCCAGTTTTTTGAGTTTGCTGTTAACTTCTCTTGGTGTTTTTCCTTCTGCGTCGATTCTTGCTTCTTTCACTTTTATGGCCTCCTTATATTTCGTAGACTCTTACTTCGCCGGGTGCTATCTGTTCAATGTGTCTTGTATCTACTACTTCTCCTAGGGCCATTTCTTCGGAGGCTATGGCGAAGATTTCATCATCTTCTGCCATTACTCCTGGTCGCAAGCCTAGTTGGTCTTTTGCTATTCCTATACCATTTGGTGTTCCGACGATGTATGAGAATGGGCCGTCCATGTCTTTTACTGATTGTTCTAGTGCTTCTTCTAGTGTTTGGCCTTCTGCGAGTTTGTCGGCTATGTAGTGTACTATGCATTCTGTGTCGTTTGTTGTTTCGAATATGTGGCCTTTTCTTTCTAGTGGGTCTCTTATTTTCCAGTAGTTTGTTATTTGTCCGTTGTGGACTACTGTGATGTCTGGGATTATGTAGCTTTGGAATGGGTGTGCGTGGTATCTGTCTACTATGCTTTCTGTTGAGAATCTTGTGTGGCCTATGGCGTGTGTGCCTTTTTTAGACCATGTGTCATAGCGGTTGGCTATTTCTAGGACTGATCCAACATCTTTTATCATTTCGAACGAGTGGCTCCCGTTTAGTACTGTGACGTCTTCTATTTTGTCTATTTCTATTATTAGGGGTTTTAGTTGTGAGAATGAGTCGAGGCTTATCGTGCAACGGTATATTATGTAGTTTTCCACGGATTGTATCTTTTCTTCTGATTTTATCTTTGTTGTGGTTTCTATTGTCTCTTTAACCTTTTTTAGTAGGTCTTTTTTTTCTTTGATTTCTATGTTAAGTAGGTATTCGTCGTCGGCTAGCTTTAGTCCTCCGTAGATTGAGAATCCTGCTGAATCTGGGCCTCTGTGTTGTAATGCGTAAAGCATTTTTGTCATGTCTTTTCCTGCTTGGTGGGGTTTACCATCTTTGTATACTATTCCAGCTATTCCGCACAATTATAGTACCTCCTTTATGAAGTGTTCGTGGAGTAGGGTGTCGTTGCCTAGTTCTGGATGGAATGCTAATGCGATGTTTTTTCCTTGTTGTACTGCTATTATTTTGTCGTTGAGTTTTGAAAGGATTTTTACTCCTGGTCCGGTTTTGGTGACTGCGGGTGCCCTTATGAATATTCCGTTGAATTCTTTGCCTAGTATTTTTATTTTTTCCTCGAATGATTCTTTTTGCCTTCCAAAGGCGTTTCTTTGAACTTTCATGTCTATTATGTTTAGTAGGGGTTGTTTGTGGTCTGTTTCCTTTGCTAGGAGTATCATCCCGGCGCAGGTGCCCATTATTGGTATTTTTTCTTTTTTTATGGTTTCTATTATGTTTTCTTTTTCCATGAGTTTGCCTATGACTGTGCTTTCACCGCCTGAGATTATTAGAGCATCGCATGATCTTATTTCATCTTTTTTTTTCACTTTTATGGCTTCTGCTTCTATTTTCAATTTTTTTATTGCCTTTTTTGTCATTTCGAGGTGTTCTGAGACGTCTCCTTGGAGGTTTAGTATTCCTATTTTTATCATGGGCAACTCCTTACGAACTTTTTTGGTTATATTAGGTTGGTTTCCCAATATAATACTACCGGAAACTGGTTACCGGCATATTGTTTTTTGGGGGGGCGGACCACACAAAAAATTATATTATACAATGTTCAAAAAATTGCCCGTAAAAACACTTATAATTGAACAATTATATAAAGGTTTCCATTGGATAAGTAACCCCTACCACAAAAAAAAGAATATGAAGTATCAAGGTGCCTTTAACCCTTCATTTTCAAGCAGACGCATAACACCCGAAGTTGAACTTTTCACAAACTCAGCCGCCTCAATAAAAGCCTCCCTTTCACTATCATCCATAAGAAACGGTACAATACCCTCAATACCATCCTTTCCAAGTTTAACAGGGGCGCCGAGACAAACATCCTTTATATCTGCTATCTCACCATCAATCAAAGTCGAAACAGTCAATATTCTCTTCTCGTCATTCAAAACAGTCTTAACGATATTAGAAATGGCAAAAGCCGGACCATACTCAGTCGCGCCCTTCCTACTAATAATATTACTACCAGCATCTATCACCTTCTTAATAGTACCATTCAAATCAAAGGGCTTATAATCAGAAAAATAATCCCTCTTAGAATAATATTCAAGTGGTATGCCACCAATGGATGTTGAACTTATAAGAGGCACCATATAAGGGCCATGCTGTCCTATAACCCTCGTGTGAACTTCACTAACATGCACATTAAAATGCTTAGCCATATAATTCTTAAGCCTAAGTGAATCAAGGTGATTCCCAAGACCAAAAACCTTACTACGATCAAAACCAGAATATTTAAGGGCCACATAAGTCATGACATCAACAGGATTTGTTACAACAAGTATCATAGAATCTGGTGCAAATTTTCCTATTTCAGACGCATATCTAGCCACTATACGACCATTCACATGGGCCAAATCATCCCTTTCCATGTTAGGTTTTCTTGGAATCCCTGCAGTTATGATAATAATCTTGGAACCATTCACATCCTCAATATTTGATGAAGTTTCCAATTCAACAGAAACACCCTTCGCTGCCAATGCATCACTAATATCTAATAACTCACCCTTACTCCGCTCAAAACTTTCCTCTCTCGAAATCATTTGTAAAACGCTTACAGTTTCCTCTTCAGCAAGACATAATGCAGTTGATCTCCCCACCCTACCAGTTGAGCCTATAATACTCACTTTCATAAATATCAACCCTCTATTATTATATTATTTTTTCTCTAAATAATTTGATGCAATTCTCCTCGCGAAACCAGAACCTTTACTTTTTAATCTTTTCATAGCAGCCTCTACCTTCTCACCCCCTATGTTCTGGAGGGCCCATGCAGCCCCACTCCTAACAAAACCGCTCTTATCATCTAAAAGTTCTATTAGAGAATCCACTGCCCTTTCATCCTTTAAGTTGCCAATGGCCCAAGCAGCAGCACCTCTAACCTTCCAATCATCATCCTTTAATGCCTTGAGTAATGGTTTAAACGCCTTTTCACCCATCTTGGAAAGGGCTGTTGAAGCTTCCCGTCTAACCCATTTATTATCATCGCTCAAAGCTTTTATTAGGGGTTCTATGGCTCTTGGATCTTTTATGTTACCAAGGACCCTGGCAGCGCCTCTTCTCACAAGCTTATTTGGATGTGAAAGCGCATCTATAAGAGGATCCACCGCCGGTTCGCCAATTTCTTCCAACAATTCCATAACTTGGATTCTCACAAGTTCGTCTTCATCTTCTAACTTTTTTATAATCCTTTCAATATTCTCTCTCTTCTCCATTAAACTCACCACATCTTTAGAGGGTTTCGAGGGTTTCTATAATATCATAGGCTGTCCTCCGAGCTTTATCTGATGTCTCGCTGAGGATTGTCATAGCATCATTAAATATCTTATAAATGTTGGCTTCCCTCTTCAGTATGCAAGAGGTTACCCCTACTAGTAGGAGGGAAATACCCTTTCCCATTTTGTCTTTGCCTTTGAAAATATTATAAGCCTCCTTGAAATGTTCCAAGGCTTGTTCGTATTCTCCCTTTCTAAAGAGGATTTCGCCTAGGATAAGATGTAGGATCCCTCCACTTTCCCAGTCACCGATTAATTTCGATGATTTCAATGCATTTTCTAGATATTTAATACTAAGATCCCTATAAGAATTATATTTATCAACCAACCCTATAATCTCTAGGATTAAATGATCAATTTTTTTAATAATGGTCTCCTTTGAAACTTTGGCTGGTCTCTCTCCTCCTTGAACAGGTACTTCTTGGATTCTTTTGACCGTTTCTTTTTTGTCTTTGGTTTCAGATGATTCCTGGATAGCCTCCTTTATCATTTTAACTTCTTTCATTTTCTCCATGAAATCCCTTTCAAATGAAGATTTAACCTTCTTATAACATTTAAGTGCACTTTCATATTCTTCGAATGCGGCTTCAGTATTCCTCCCAGAGAAGTAACAGTCTCCAATAAGCTCATGAGCATACCCTTCACCTTCAACATCCCCAGCCTTCTTATAATTTTCTAGAGCCTCCGCGAACTTTTCACGAGCCTTTTCTATCTCACCCTTTTCTAAATAAACAATCCCCATCTCAATAAGGACCTTGGCCTCATACTCATGGCATTCATCGAGTTCCCTCTTATAATCTTCCAGTTTCTTCCTTCTCCCCCTCTTAAATGAATCTAATAATCCGAAGACGGCTAAAATTATCATTGGTACTCTCCTTCAAATTACTTCATAAGAATTTATATTCTTCATTTACTTTAAAATCTATTATTAGCTCTGGGTGAGTGTAATGAAGAAGATAGTTGTCATACCAGGAGATGGGATAGGAAAGGAGGTAATGAAAGCAGCCCTACTAGTACTAGATGCATTGGACCTAAATTTTGAATATGAGTTTGCAGAAGCAGGCCATGAATGCTTCCAAAAACATGGAGACACAATACCAGAAGAAACAATAGAACTTGTAAAAAGGGCTGATGCAACACTATTCGGTGCAGTTACAACAGTACCCGGGGAAAAAAGTGCCATAATAACGCTGAGACGTGAGTTGGATTTGTTTGTTAATTTGAGGCCTGTTAGGTCTTTGCCTGGTGTTGGTGGTTTGTTTTCTGGTTTGGATTTTGTTATTGTTCGTGAGAATACTGAAGATTTGTATGTTGGTTTGG